>JAIDPH010000374.1 GCA_029062885.1 Lachnospiraceae bacterium | reverse complement strand
ATCGGAGGAGGTCAGAAGTCTGTGCTTTGATATTATCTGATGAAATCTTAAGCTTTGACTAATACTAAGTTGGAAATAGAAACTATGACTGTCGGGCAGCTGGCGGAGGAGATAAAGTTTAATGAAGAATATCTCTCAGGCGCTGATGTACTGGTGTTGGGATTCGGACCGGATTGCAGTCTGAATGTTCCGGTTATTGATAAAAATGTAGAGTGGTATGTAAATAAGTACATATCAGAAGGCAGGGGAGTGTTGGTATCTTCTGCGGCATCATCGGAAACATTGGGAAGAATGCAGCTTGACGCTTCTGCACTGGGACAAAAGGATATAAAGACTTACAACAGCCTTGGAATAAGTAAGCCGGCGTCAGTAAGTTACTATAAATACAGCACTTTGAAATCAGATATGTTTTTTGATTGGGACTTATTGGCTGCATCTATGGTAAACGATGGTGCGATTTCCCATTATCCATATGAGGTAGGCTCAGGAGTCCGCCTTGGTAATACTGTGAAGATTGCGGACTACGTACTGGATTTGGAATCTAATGGTGCATCGGATACGGTAGCAGATGTTACTGCATGGTATAGTTTAGGCGATGTTGAATATTTCGATACCAAAACCAGCTATGGGGTTTCCGTCAAGGACGCGGCGAATAACTACTATATTTATAGTAAGGGAAATGTAGTATTTATAGGTGATTACGGATATCCATATCCATATGACAGTGTTACAACCCCGGATCCGCTTGAAAATACACAGGGTACGGATAACTGCAAACTTTTTGTAAATGCACTTATGGAAGCTTACAGCGTGGGAATTAAGAATCCGAAAGTATCGATTGTAGCAGGCCTTTCAGATGACTCAACGGAGACTGACAGCATTTGTATTCCTTATGACGAGCAGATCAGAGAGATAGAGGAAGCAGACGGAGCATTAACCAGTAAGGGCGTTTTGGACGATACGGTAGATGTATACTTTAGGGTATCTGAGCCTAACTTCGCTTTCAAGAAAGATGTGACGATTGCCTTCTACTATGAGGATAATATATCCGGAGTTCCGGTAGATGTCGGCGGCAGAGTAGTGAATGCTACCCAGTTCGCATCAGAGATATGGACGGTAGAACAGAATCAGCTTGTGCCGGTTAATGTGGGTTCAGGACTCGACCTTGTACCGGGCAAAATATATAAGATAAAAGCTCCTGTTGTATCGCTTAAGAATGATGACAATAGTGTAAATGCAGATATTTATATCGTCGTGCAGTCGCACTTCATCAAATTAGGTCAGGACAGACATCCTATAGGAAGCGATTCCGTTACACTGAACAGGGCACAGCTCTTCTTACTTGAATAACAGTATATAACAACAAATTACCCCGACAGCTGTGGCTGTCGGGGTTGTTTAATAGAGTATATAATAAAGATTTATTTTTATTGATTTTACCATTAACTGAAAATTTATATTTGCAATTTCCGATATTACATGCTATTATAAATCAAAGCATATTTTTCTATAAGACAAATTTACTATCTTTTATTCTAAATCTATTTTCAGAAAATCCATGCTTTTATTCACTATTTAAATTAAATAAGCAGGAGACTCTGGAAAAGAGTGGAGGCGATAGCAGTGAGTATATTTGAGTATGATAAAGAGAAACACTTAAATCAAGAGCGGGAAGCAGCGTATCAGAAAGGAAAGAGTGATGGATATGAGATTGGTATTACTGTAGGTATTGAATTGAAATTATTTCTTCAAGTCTGCAAAAAACTTGCCAAGGGAAATACAGCGGCGCAGATAGCGGACGCACTTGAAGGGGCGGAAGATGTAATACATGCATTATGCGAAAAAGCTACAGCCTACGCTCCGGAATATGACGAGAGAAAAATTATAGAAGACTGGCGTAGTGCGCATTTATGATAGAAATATAAATTTTATCACTTTACAAATCAATATTGAATGTGATATTATCAAATAAACATATCTGGGAATCTGAAATTCTGGAACATCTTTACACATATCGTGGAATCTGAATCCCTTATATGAAAATAAAATAAGGGAGGAAGACTGATGGGTAAAAAGGATGATTATCAGTTTGATTATCTGGACGACAATGTAAGATTTGCAGACCAGATAAACGGAGCATTATTTAATGGAAAGCAAGTAGTAAAACCGGAGGAATTGGAACCGGAAGATACTCAGATTGTAAGTATCGGGAATATGGATGAAACCGAGAAGAAAAGACCGCGAAACATCAGAACAATGGTGGACAAAGTACGCATCTGGAGGGGGAGAAAACTGCACGTTCTTGTAGTAGAGAATCAGAATTATGTGGATTATCAGATGGTGCTAAGAAATATGCTCTCTGAGAGTATAGGATATCGTAAACAATGGAAAAAGAAAAAATGTATACATACAGCTGCGAAAGATTTAAAAGATAAGGATGAATACCTATCTGGAATTAATAAAGAAGAAAAGTTTGCACCAATAATAACACTGGTGGTATATTTCGGATCTGACCACCCATGGGACGGAGCAAGATGCCTGCATGACTTGCTGGACATTGACGATGAATTAAAAGAGTATGTGACGAACTACAGACTGAATCTGTACGACTGTCAGGAACATGACACTTTTGATGAATATCATACAGGATTGCGTCATGTATTTGAAGCAGTCAGATATTCAAAAGACAAGGAGAAACTTAAGAACATTATGGAGCAAAACAAAGAAGCATACAGTAAGATAGATAAAGACACAAAGGATATGTTAGAAGTTGTGGCAAATGTCAAAATACCCGAAGAGTTTAAAACAGTTGAAGATGGAGAGGAGAGATACGATATGTGTAAAGCGTTTGAAGACATGCGGTTAGAAGGATATGAGGCTGGAATAGCGGAAGGAATAGCGACTGGCATAGCGACTGGAATAGCAGATGGAATTGAAAAACTGATAAAATCTGCCAAAAATCTTGGAGCCTCAAAACTCGCAGCATGCGAACAGCTGATTCTACAGTATGAATTGAAAGAAAACGAAGCCAAAGAGAAAATTGAGATGTATTGGGCAGATTAGGAAAATCAAAAATTTCTTCTTGCAACCTCTTGTATTTTGGTGTATAGTGATTCACGTTAATAAATATATAAATCAGTAGCATATATATATGTATGGACAGGGGAATCAGTATGGCAAAGTATCTGGTAATCGTGGAATCACCGGCTAAGGTGAAAACAATCAAAAAATTTCTCGGCGCGAATTACGAAGTAGCGGCAAGCAACGGACATGTGCGCGATCTTCCGAGAAGTCAGATGGGTATAGACAT
>JAIDPH010000373.1 GCA_029062885.1 Lachnospiraceae bacterium | reverse complement strand
CCCTGTGCTACAGTACACATTTCTTCAACTTCTTTTGAATAAATCATGTGATAACTCCTTTCGATTATGTAATAATATTTGCTAACAGACTATTTTCGCTCATATTCTATCTATACAAAATATGTAAATAAATCAGAATTATGAACTTCCATATTCTGTCATAACCGCTGCTTTTATTTTCGCACATTACGAATAAAAAATCCAGTCATTTCTATACTTATTTATGCAGGAGCGGATACAATCAACTGCAAATTGCCCTGAATGCAGATATCGCCATATCCGCAGGGAAGAACGAAGTGATCTCCTTTGCAGACTTTCTCACCATTCAGCATTCCTTCTCCGTTTATAACGCTCATTATCATAAAATCCTGATCCTGCTGCATTTCAAACTTTTCTGTCACATCCAGTTTCCAGACCTTATAATAGCCGCATGCGACCAACAGGTTAAGTTTATTCTTTGGCAGTTTATCCGCCTCAAGAATACTTTCATCTACAGACTTAGCAGGTACAGTAATAACATCCAGACTCTTCTCAAGATGCAGTTCTCTGGGTTTTCCGTTTGTAAGCCTATTATAATCGTATACTCTGTATGTAATATCGCTGTTCTGCTGTGTCTCAAGGATCATCAGACCGCCTTTGATGGCATGTACCGTTCCCGGCTCTATTTGAATGAAATCACCTTTTTTAACAGGAATCTCGCGAAGCAACTCATTCCAATTTCCTTCCCTTACCATGCTCGTTAGTTCATCTTTGTTCTCAGCATTATGACCCACAACTAAAGATGCGCCTTCTCTACTGTCAAGAACATACCAGCATTCTGTTTTGCCTAAGGAACCGTTTTCATTCACCTTCGCATAATTATCATCGGGATGCACCTGAATGCTCAAATCATCTTTCGCATCAATTATCTTCACAAGTAATGGGAATCTGTCTTTTCCCGTGTTTCCGAATAATTCAGGATTTTCTTCCCACAGCTTTGATAATGTATGTCCCGCATAAGTACCTTTTTTTATGGTACAGTCGCCATTTGGATGTGCGCTGACTGCCCAGCATTCTCCTGTATTGTCACCGGGTATCTGATATGGCCAGTCCTTACCCAGTCTGTCACCGCCCCATATCATCTGCTTAAAAACAGGATTTAAAAATAGTATTTCTCCTGACATAATGAACTCTCTCCCCCGACTATTATATTATAATATACTTAATAAGAAGCAATCAGCGAAGTAAGATAAAACGGAACGGCATCATCCTCATGCGCTTCTTTTATTCTCACTTCTACTTTATGCAGTTTATTATCAATATGATGCGCTATCGTATCAATGGAAAGGCTGTCACCCCATGTTTCCTCAAAGTTGGCATCCAATATAACCGCGTTTTCCTCGTCTCCATCTACTATAGCAACAGCAATAGGCGCAGGTTTATTGACTGACTTACGATATTGTACCGCCAGCTCCGTTCCCTGAACCTCAAATATTATGCTTGCACCCTTATCCGAAGCGCTCCATCCGCAACGGAATATATCAGTCACATATTTTTTCAATGAATCATCCGGCACAAACCCCTTACATACAGGTTCACAATTATAGTTCTGATACCGTTTTGCTTTCTCATATGCGTTAGCCGTAAGCGCCGCCGGAATAATAAACTTCTCTTCCGCTTCATCTTTCTGAGCATATACCTTTTCCAGAAAATCACAAATTACTTCTGCAAGTAATGCATGCCCCGCCGTATTCGGATGCAGGTCATCAGGCGTGATTTCACGGTTTGGAATGGCTCCTGAAACTACTTCTTTATAAATAGTCGATTTCATGCTGACGCTGGGAAGCATATAATGCGCACCTATTTCACGATGCTTCTCCTCTGCGCTTACACCTGTGTCATAACAAATATTATGTACTAAAAATACCGCCGGTTCAAACTGATTGCCGTATACTCTGCGTACCAGTCCTTCATATGTTTCTTTATAAAAATCCGTATTTTCATCATTAACGGAAAACTCAATCAATACCAAATCGGGTTTATATAAAAGCACATCATCTTCTACTCTTGAAACTCCAAACTGCGAAGTCGTACCGCCTATACCCGCATTAATATATGTAAAAGCTGTCTTAGGAAATTTCCTGACAAACCAGTCATAGACAAGATAAGCATAACAATTGGTATGCTGTGAAGAAAGTGAGCCCTGCGTAATCGAACCGCCTAAGAATGCCAAAGTCATCCTATCCCCTGCTTCGGCGCGTTTCATAAGCTCCTTCAAACGATAGAGATTACCTCTGTTTACCCAACCTTGTTCTGCATGAACATTAAATGCCATTATAAATTCCCTCCTGACTTCTCTAAATTATATTATAAATATTTTACTATTTACTTGATGAAAAGACAAGACAAACATAATTTTTACATAATTTTTTCGCATATGTACTGATA
>JAIDPH010000372.1 GCA_029062885.1 Lachnospiraceae bacterium | reverse complement strand
ATATTGAATATTGAACATGTACAGGGAGATCCTTTTGCGGCACCGTCCAGGCTTAGTGTAAAAGTCGACAGCCAGAATGCAGGATTTCCAGCTGATTATTATGGAACAAAATGGAATAAAATTGCTTTGGAAGATTATTTAATAAGGCGCTTTCATAAGCAGACGGACAAGTTCTGTTTTCAGGCAAAAGGTTCGGGGAAAAGCGGGATTATAACTGTAAGTCGCTGCGGACAGGAAATTCTAGAACGTACGGCATGTGAAATAACAAATGGAGATGTCATAGTAAGATTTGAAGTAGGTTTTCCGGCAAATGGGCGTACTATTAATTCTACAGAGCTGGAGAAGATTTTATTTGATTTTCTTCCACAATGTGTTGAGCAGAGTTTGTATTATGCGAAGACTCCCAAGCAGGAATTGAAAAAAACAATTTTTTTGGCAGAGGACCAGCAGTATATAAGAGAGGAACTGAAAAAACAGGATATGGCAGCATTTGTTGCAGACGGCTCGATACTTCCCAGAGAAAGTGGTGTATCTGACAGACCGCTAAAAGACGGCGTACCGTTTAAAGCTCCTGATTCCATGGCTGTAACTTTGCAGCTTCCGCATAAGGGAGAGCTTCGTGGAATGGGAATAAAAAATGGCATCACATTGATAGTCGGCGGCGGATATCATGGAAAGTCTACACTTCTTAAAGCATTGGAGCGCGGGGTGTATAACCATATTGCAGATGACGGAAGAGAATATGTGATTACCGATGAAACTGCGCTTAAGCTTCGTGCCGAGGATGGAAGAAAAATTACAAATACGGATATTTCCTTATTCATAAATCATCTTCCGAATGGTAAGAATACAAAAAGTTTCTGTACTCTTGACGCCAGCGGCAGTACTTCTCAGGCGGCTAATATTATAGAAGGAATCGAGACGGGCAGCAGGCTTTTATTAATTGATGAGGATACTTCCGCAACAAATTTCATGGTTCGTGATGAGTTGATGCAGCAGGTAGTTGCAAGGGAAAAAGAGCCGATTACTCCATTTTTGGAGAGGGCTGAGGATTTATATAAGCAGGCGGGAATTTCTACTATTCTGGTAGTAGGAAGCTGTGGTTCATATTTCTATATTGCGGATAAAATTATACAGATGGATTCATATCAGGCAATTGATATTACGGATGAAACTAAGATGCTTCTGGAAAAATATTCTTTACCTGTTCAGGCAGCTCCAGAATTTAAACTGCCTTCTGATAAGCGTAAGATTGATTTGTCGGGTTCCGTGCAAAAACGGAAAACTTATCGCGGTGATGGTTATGTTGAGGAGCGTCTGAAAATTAAGAAATTAGGGAAAACAGCATTTTCAATAGGAAAAGAAAATCTGGATTTACGTTATGTGGAGCAGCTAGTGGATGAAGAACAGACACAGACACTTGCCTATCTGTTGCGTTATGCTAAGGAACATTATGCAGATATTCAGACAGATAAAAATCGCATGAACGGTAATGATATAGTCAGTATAGTGAAGACATTAGAGAATATTTTAAATACAAAAGGACTCGCAGGCATTTGTGATAAAGGAAATGTTCCTTCAGGGCTTGCAATGCCGAGAGTCCAGGAAATATTTGCATGCTTTAACAGATATTGAGAAAAAGCAGCAAAAAATATTATTTATAAACATCAACCGCAAAAAGCGCTTCCCCTGACTGAATATCGCCTTCTTTTAGCAGACGGATTTTCTGGTTATCTTGTAGTTCCGTACATACAACAGGAGAAACTAAAGAAGGTGCATTTTCTTTTAGATAATTCAGATTTAGTATTATCATAGGTTCGCCTTTACTAACGGTTTGTCCATTAGAAACAAAAACATCAAAGCCTTCTCCGTTCAGTTTGACAGTATCGATACCGATATGAATTAAGAGACTTACCCCTGAGTCCGTAGTAAAGCCGATAGCATGCTTTGTATCGAATACAAAAGATACCACGCCGTTTTCAGGAGCTCTGATAACAGGGTCGGTAGGAGTTACGACTGCGCCATCTCCCATCATTTTTCCGGCAAAAGCTTCATCCGGGGCTGTTGAAAGAGCTGCCGCCCTGCCTCCGATTGGACTGGAAATTGTAATTGTCTCTGCAACTTCTGTTTTTATATGCGTTTCTATAGATTTAGCTTCATCAGGCGCATTTTCAAGGTAATCTTCCAGATTAGATTTTACTACGGTAACATTAGGTCCATAAATTATCTGTACACCATTACCTTTATGAATAACACCGGATGCTCCTGTCGATTTAAGCAAGGAATCGTTGATTAACTCCGCATTGTGTACAGTACAACGAAGTCTGGTCGCACAGCAGTCTACATCGCTGATATTGCGTTTTCCTCCAAGTCCTCTTGTAATATTTTCGCTGATGGTATCAGTATTATTTTTTGCGTCTGCTGCATTATCGTTAGAATTGTCGGTTTTACCGCCGCCTTGTTTTCGGGCATTGACGTCTGCTTTTGTATACAATTTAGTTTCCGAATCGTCTTCTTCGCGTCCGGGTGTTTTAAAATCAAATTTTCGAATCAGGAAACTGAAAATTAAATAGTATAAGAAGAAATAGACTATTCCGACAGGAATAACCCTAAGCCAGCTCGTTTTTTCATTTCCCTGCAATATTCCAAACAGGAAGAAATCCAGAAAGCCGCCTGAAAAGGTTAGACCTACAGCAATATTCAGCATGTGGGCAATCATATATGCCGAGCCCGCAAGAATAACCTGCACTACAAATAGCGCAGGCGCTACAAAGAGGAATGAGAATTCTATCGGTTCTGTAATTCCTGTCATCATACTTGCCAGAGAAGCAGATAAAAGCAATCCGCCTGCAGCTTTTTTCTTCTCAGGTTTAGCACACTGGTACATGGCAAGTGCAGCTCCGGGAAGACCGAAAATCATGAATATGAATTCGCCTGAAAAGTATCGCGTTGCATCTGCACTGAAATGCGCAATATTAGCGGAATCCGCCAACTGTGCAAAGAAAATATTCTGGCCACCCTGAACTGTCTGACCTGCAACGTCCATAGTTCCGCCTACGGCAGTCTGCCAAAATGGCATATAAAATACATGATGAAGGCCGAATGGAATCAATGCCCTTTTAATAAGACCGAAAATAAGTGTTCCGATATATCCGCTTCCTGTAACCAGACCACCCAGAGCATATATTCCGTTCTGGATTGCAGGCCAGATAAAATAAAGTGCGATTCCTACAAACATATAAACTAATGTGGAAATAATAGGAACGAATCTGGTACCGCCGAAGAATGATAGTGCATTTGGCATGACAATTTTGTAGAAATGGTTATGCAGCGCTGCCACACCTAATCCTACAATAATTCCTCCAAATACACCCATCTGTAATGTAAGGATTCCACAAGAGGATGCTATTGTACCTTCCAAAACGTTTTCTGCAATTTCTCCGTTTTCTAGTATCTTTCCATTCAGTATCAGCATTGCATTGATTGCTGTGTTCATGACAAAATAAGCAATCACAGCGGATAAAGCTGAGACTTCCTTTTCCTTCTTTGCCATGCCGATTGCCACACCTACAGCGAAAATAATCGGAAGGTTATCGAATACTGCACTTCCGACTTTATTCATGATAATAAGCAAGGCATGAAGAAACGTTCCTTCTCCCAGAACCTTTGAAAGTCCATATGTGGTTATTGTTGTTTCATTAGTGAATGAACTACCGATTCCTAATAAAAGACCCGCAACGGGAAGAATTGCAATAGGCAGCATAAAACTACGGCCGACGCGCTGTAATACGCCAAAAATCTTATCTTTCATTTAATAATCCGCTCCTTATTGAATTTAATCACAACAATATAATCCTTGCAGAGCGTGAATTCTATTGTTATTTAAAATTATTTCCAATAAGGAGGAATACTATTATATTTTTTGCCTTCAAATAAAAAATTGGTTTTAATCCTGAGATGTTTTTGCAAAGGTATCTGCTATCAGCGGTAATAACGTTCCCCATCCTTCTTCAGTTCCAATAGGATAACAATAGAATACAGCCCATATGTCATTTTTAAATTCATTAAGCTTAACATTGTATATAACTTCATTTTCCTGTTTAAATATTCTAGAATCTTCGGATATATATCCGTCATCTGCCAACTCTTCCTTAACTTGATTTAAAGATTTATCTTCAAAATGAGTTATCCAAAACTGAACCTGCCCATCCAGCACGTCCTGCCCGCCGACCGTGTATAGCCATGCATCAGGGGCATACTGATACCAGCCGTTATCGGTTAAATAAATGGAATATCCCTCTCCTTCAAAAAGTGTACCGGAAAGATAAACCTTTTCACCCTCTATCATAGTTGGGAGGGATATTATTTTTTCTGCCATATTTTCAGAAGCTACAGATACATCCGTGTTTTCTAAAATGTTTGTATTGGTGGTAGCATTATTTTCGAACTGAATCTGTATAGATTGATTATCATTTTCTGACCGGTCAGATACATCCGCTGTATCATCTTTTGTCATCGAGCAGCCTACCAGCGTTCCGAAACTGATTGTTAAAATAACCGAGTATATTAATATAAATATACCATTTTTCTTTCTATTTCCTAATAAAATGTTTTTAAAACGCTTTTTCATAATCTGCGTTCCTCCATAAAATTGTGTCGATAAAGCGGTTTTATTTGCACATCGCTTATGAAGCGTAGAGAATAACGTTTCTGTGTATGCTTTCCGGACAGTATAATCAGTGCCCTGTGTAACTTTTTCGTCACATGACAGCTCCATACCAACAACAGCTTCTTTCTGCATAATCCAAATAAGGGGATTGAACCAGTGAACTGCATTTACCGCTACAAAAAGCAGTTTCAAATATACATCTCCCCGTTTCAAATGAACCAGCTCATGTTTCAAAATGAAAAACAGTTCCTCTGAACTATATTGCGTTTTTGGCAAAACTAAAATGGGTTTCAAAAAACCTATTATCATGGGGCTGTCAGCTTCGGAAAATTCTAAAACATGTATTGTACATTTAATATTTAGTTCACGTTTCAGCTTGTGCATTTGGTACAAAATGCGAGTATCCTTTATAATTGTTCCCTTTTTCATCACCTGTCTCTTATAAAGGAAATAACTGATTAGATGCATGGATATTAAAACCAGGCTGCCAAACATCCATATCAAAGCCACTATATCAAGCAGGGTAATGCTGAAATTGCTTTTTTCGGACTGCATCGCAATCGGAGTTGTCATTTGTTCCGGTATTTCAACAATTACGCGCCTGGTTGCTGTAATTACCTCAGTCGAAGCATCTGTATATACATTCTCAGTGTTAAATATAATCTGATTTTTTATTTTCAACAGCATGTCAATAGCAGACTGTCCATTACTTCCGCTAAAAGGGACAAGTAACCGCAATGCAATAAATATCCAAATAAGATATAGCCATTTAGCAGCATATCTCTTATTTAAAAATGATTTAAGTAAAAGCAGTACAACAACAACCAGACTAATTGATACCGAAATCTCAAAAAAGGATAGAAATATATTTGTAATCACTGTTTACCCTCCAGTTTATCCAGAAAATTTCTAAGTTCTTCAACATCTGAATTTTCAATCGCTTTATTGCTATACAGCGTAGCTATCATATTTTGTATTGAATTATTATACAGTTTTTCCAAAAAATGCTTACTTGCTCCCGCTTTATATTCATTTTCCGAAATAATCGAAGTATACAGATTACCTCCCATTGAGCGGTCGCAATTTACGAATCCTTTATCAGCCAATCTTGTCAATGAAGTCATTAAAGTTGAAAGCTGCCATTTTCTCTTCTCTTTCAATTCTGTTAAAATATAGTTTGAAGTTACGGGTTTTGTACTGTCCCAAATTACCTGCATAATTTCTAATTCCGCTTCACCCAGTTTTTTTGATTTGTTGTTCATATTTGTCACTCCGTTATTATACGTCTGTATAATAAATTATACGTTCGTATAATAGACCTGTCAAGTGATATTTTTGGCAAAAAAAAGGAATTGCATTTGTATGCAATTCCCCGTTGTTTTATTTTTCTAATATCTGCTTGTCAACAATTATAGACACAATCCCACAACCGATACCGAATACCGGAAATACTACAATAGAAGGCATTCCCCATTGGTCGAATACAAATCCTAATATTAAGTAAATGATGGTGGCAATCAGCATCAGGCAGGCGCATATACGTCCCGTAATCTGACTTTTCTTATATTCTGCCGATTCTTTGTCATGCATTACGTTATACTCTTCTATATTGTATTTTCCTTTTTGTATGCCTGCATATACCAGAAGCATTACGGCAACTGCAATGAATAGAAAGAATATGGAAGCAAATATGCCTTCAAAATCATACGGACTGTTTTGATTGATTTCAGAAAGAAAAGTCTCTGTGCCAATTAAGATGATAACGCCTATCAGTATGAGAACAACTCCTGATGCTATCATAACTGAAAATTTCTTATTAAAACTATCAATCTCTTCCTGACTGTAGAAGTTTTCTATATGAGGATTCTTTGTCTCAAAAGCACTGTGCTGCAATCCTATGACAATAAGAATAGCAACAGCAATAATAAGAAAAATGAAAAAAGCGATGGTACTGATACCTTCATTTATTGAGTTATTCGCTCCTATCCCGATTCCGCTGAGAAATGACATAACGGAAATACCCAGCAGAATCAGTCCGACGCCTAAGGATATCATCTTACTGAATAAATTTATATGCTCGTCATAGTGGCTTTTGTCTTCAACATAGAGTTTACTGATATCCTTTTGAATTAAATCATCTATCCGGCAGTGAAACATCTGACTTAACTGTATAAGCTTATCCATTTCCGGATAGGTATTGTCAGACTCCCATTTCGATACAGACTGCCTTGAGACCTCTAATTTTTCCGCAAGCTCTTCCTGCGTAATGTTGTTCCTTTTTCTAAGGAATTGTAAATTTTCGCCTAAACTCATTTTGATTTCCCTTTAACTGTTTAATATGTAACAGTTATTCCCTTTCTTTTAATTTGTAGACTTATCTTATGAAATCAGGCATGTTAATTCTATCAATTCCATGTTGCTTTTAAGTTTTTTGATGTATATTTTAGGTTGCAATACCTGTAAATATAGGAATTATATAGCTCTCAGTGCATCTTTCATGCTTTTTACATATTCTCCGACAGGTTTCGCTGCGTCTTTACCATACTGGGCAATAAGTTTGACGATGGCGGAGCCTACTATGGCGCCGTCGGAAACCGATGCCATTTTGGCAGCCTGTTCAGGAGTGGATATACCGAAGCCTACCGCGCATGGAACGGAAGCATTTTCGCGTACCAGTTTGACAAGGGAAGGAATATCGGTTTTTATTTCGCTTCGTACTCCGGTTACTCCCAGACTGGATACGATGTATATGAATCCCTGTGCTTTGCTTGCAATCATGGCTATCCGGTTTGCGGAAGTAGGCGCGATGAGTGAAACAAGGCCTACGCTATATTTTTTACAAATATCATCAAATTCCTCTTTTTCTTCAAATGGAAGGTCAGGAAGAATCAGCCCGTCTATTCCGATTTCGGCACAGGTGCTGATAAATTTATCTGCACCGTAAGAAAATACGACATTGGCATACGTCATGAATACCATGGGAATTGAGATATCCTGACGGAGCTGTCTTACCATGTCAAAAATCTTGTCGGTAGTGACTCCGCCTGTTAATGCTCTAAGATTGGCACCCTGTATGACAGGACCTTCCGCGGTTGGGTCGGAAAAAGGAATACCAAGCTCAATCAGGTCGGCTCCGTTTGCAGCCATACTTAATACAATTTCTTTTGTGGTATCAAGATCCGGGTCTCCGCAGGTGATAAAAGGTATAAATGCTTTGCCGTGTGCAAAAGCTTCAGAAATTTTACTCATTGATATCCTCCCCTCTGTAACGCGCAATGGCGGCACAGTCTTTGTCTCCGCGTCCTGAAATAGTGATTACGATAATCTTATCCGTGGAATACTCAGGCGCAATCTTCATGGCGTGTGCTACTGCATGTGCGCTTTCAATAGCGGGAATAATGCCTTCTGTACGTGAAAGATATTCAAAAGCATTAACCGCTTCGTCGTCCGTAACAGGAACATACTCAGCCCTGCCTGTATCATGGAGCCATGCATGTTCAGGCCCTATACCGGGATAATCCAGGCCGGCAGAGATAGAATAAACCGGTGCAATCTGGCCGTATTTATCCTGACAGAAATATGACTTCATGCCGTGGAAGATTCCCAGTCTGCCGGTATTTATCGTAGCAGCTGTTTCAAAAGTATCAATTCCTCGTCCGGCTGCTTCACAGCCAATCAATTTAACTGATTCATCTTCTATGAAATGATAAAAAGTTCCCATGGCATTACTGCCGCCGCCTACGCATGCCATAACTACATCCGGGAGTCTGCCTTCTTTTTCCATCATCTGCTGCTTGATTTCACGTGAAATGACTGACTGAAAATCTCTTACTATGGTTGGAAATGGATGCGGTCCCATGACGGAACCGAGGCAGTAGTGTGTATCGTCGATACGGCTGGTCCATTCACGCATTGCTTCGGAAACAGCGTCCTTAAGTGTTGCGGTTCCGGTTTTAACAGGAATGACTTCCGAACCTAAAAGGCGCATTCTGTATACGTTAAGAGCCTGTCTTTTCGTATCCTCTTCACCCATAAAAACCACACATTCCATGCCAAGCAATGCTGCTGCAGTAGCAGTTGCAACGCCATGCTGACCGGCGCCGGTTTCTGCAATAAGACGGGTTTTTCCCATTTTTTTAGCCAGAAGCGCCTGCCCCAAAACGTTGTTGATTTTATGGGAACCGGTATGATTCAAATCTTCTCTTTTTAAATAAATTTTTGCACCGCCCAAGTCTTTTGTCATTTTCTCTGCATAGTAGAGACGGCTGGGACGACCGGCATACTCGTTAAAAAGTTTCGTAAGTTCTTTGTTGAACTCAGGGTCATCCTTGTAACGGTTATAAGCTTCTTCCAGTTCAATTACGGCATTCATAAGAGTTTCGGGAATATACTGTCCTCCGTGAACTCCGAAGCGGCCTTTAGAATTTGACATAATCTGCCTCCTTTGTTTTTTAATTATTTATATAAGATTCGGGTGTCAAAAGGTGCATTTTACTAACA
>JAIDPH010000371.1 GCA_029062885.1 Lachnospiraceae bacterium | reverse complement strand
GTCTTGAATCAAATCTAGGTTCAAATCTGGAATCATCACAGCCGCAGTCCTGTTCTCTGCTTCTGCCTCTTCCATCGTTATTTCTGCCACGGTTTCCGCAGCCACAGTCCCTATCATTTTGACAGGAATTTTGTTCTGACTGGCAGCCGGAACCACGATTACCCATCAGTAAAAACAGTAAAATAATCCATGCGTTCATAGATATTACCTCTCCTTTTTTCTCATAAGATATCTTATGCAAAAAAGAGAAGTCTGCCACTATTTTATTAATATTCGCTTCCTGATATACCGAAATGTGTAATCTTCACCTTTTTCTGCTAACATATGCAGTAAAAATTCCAGTTTTTTCTTTGATTTCTTATGAAGCAGCCTTATACCCTTACCCAACTCATAATATTCCAAAGGAGATTTATCGGTATAGTTCTTACCATTATATACTTTAGACGCAGCGACTCTGTCCATAAACATCTCTACTAAATATCTGTCAGGAATCGGTACGGGCACCAGTCCATCCTCAACCGCTTCGCTGTAATCAATCCAGTACTCATAGTGATGCTTATTTCTGCCCTTATGATGCAGCCATGCAGAAGAATAGCCGATATCCTCTCTTTCCGCATTATTCGGACTTCTATTGCCCTGATAATATTTGGCGCCGACTATGAATTCCGAAGGAGTATACTTTGATAAGTCATGCAACAGCCCCTGCTTATACAGACCAACCTTAAAACACCCCTGCATCACCAGATATTTATGATATGTAATTGTCTTAAAATGCAACCATGCCTTATTCATCTGCTTCTGCTTCCTTTGGCTTTCTTTTCTTTTCCGGTTTCTACCACCTTAGTTCCATATATCACTATTGAACGGGGAGGAACCAGTATGTTGTCGCGTATTTCTCCTAATCCGCTTTTACAAGTATTAGAAGAATCTATTTTTTGAGAATATGTTGTTAAAAGTGGCTTCCATTCCAATCCTTTAGACGTTTGCGGCAATCCAAACTGATATGGTTCCCAATGCATATTTATAGCTATATAGAACAGGCTGTTGTCAGTTTTACCGCCATCTGACCCATACATTCCACAATACAGGATTCCAAGACTTCTACTCTCCGAACTCGTATCCGGTATCCAAGCGTCTTTTCCATGGAAAGAAATATCGGGAAATCCACATGAAAGATAATCTGTACCTCTAAGTGGCATCTTCGCATGCAGAATTGAATTTGCCTTGCGCAAGGCAATAAGCTCTTTCGTATAATTAAAAAGTTCTTCATTAGTATTCAATTTGTTCCATTGCAGCCAACATACGGAATTGTCCTGGCAATACGGATTATTATTTCCTTCCTGTGAATTGGCAAATTCATCACCATTGTAGATAAGCGGCGTCCCCTGTGACAGCATTACAAAAGACATCGCATTTTTCATCTGGCGCATTCTAAGTTCAAGAATTCCCTTTTTCCGCGTTTTTCCTTCTACGCCGCAGTTCCAACTGTAATTATCTGCAACACCATCCTTATTATCCTCACCGTTCGCCTCGTTATGCTTACTGTTATATGACACTAAATCATACAGGCAAAAGCCGTTCTGTTTGGCAATATAATTTACAACCCCTTTATCAGAATAGTTTTTCCTGCAAAGGTTCATAAGGCTGTCAATCATATTGGCATCACCCTTTAGCAGTTTTCTCATATCATACAAAAAGGCGTCATTCATAAAACCAAAATTTTTATATACTGATTCATTATCAGAGTTACCTGTCCCAGTGCTGTTTTCATAATAATCATCTTTTTCGCCAATCAGCTTCGTTTCTGCAAGCAGCGGCTCTTTTCTAAGCATCTGTATTGGAATATCGACTCCCATCAGTTGAAAACCGTCAATATGATATTCCAGCACCCAGTATTTCAAAATTTCCAATATTTTTACATGACTGATTGACGGCGGGAAATAGAACTGCATCATTATCTCTATTTCGTTCTGATGCAACGCCTTCACCATATCCTTAAATTCTGTCACTGCGTCTTTTTTGTATGAATAATTACATTTGGGTATGAAATACAGGCCTTCCTGATATCCCCAATAATTGACACGTACAGGAGAATCTTCACGCTCTGCAAACTTAGAATCCAGTCCGTTATATTCTGTCGCAGCCTGCTCTATGCTCATCTTCTGATTTTCTTCTTTAAATACTTCGTCGAACTCATATGAAGGCATCAGTAATACCGCAGTTATTCCAAGCTCTTTCAAATATGGAATTTTTTCCATTACTCCCGCATATGTTCCCCGACAGCTCACACCTGAGGATTTGTGCTTGGTAAAACCTCGCACATGCATCATATAGAAAATGCTGTCTTCAAATGAATATGCCGGAAACTTATCCCCATTCCAGTCATAGCTATGTTCCTTTACTTTACAGTGCGACGGAAATTTCCTTTTTTCCCCATATTTTCTATCATTCTCGAGCGCCATGGCATACGGATCCTGAATAAGCTCCTCTCCCTGGTAAAAAAGATAGGAGCAGTTCTTGTCCTGATAACCTTCAAGCAGCATGGAATATATATTCCCTATTTTATATTCTTTTGGAAAAGGAATCTTGATACCGGACTTATTGTTCTTATCAAATAATACGATGCCAAATTCTGTATTTTTCTCACAAATCGCTGATATATGCAAGCCTTCCGGTACGAATTTCACACCTAAAGGATAAGTTGACGAAGCTGTTACATTAAAAGATTTATGCATGAAATTCCTCCCGGTATAATAATTTCAGAACAACTAAAACTGTTACTCCATTTTATAT
>JAIDPH010000370.1 GCA_029062885.1 Lachnospiraceae bacterium | reverse complement strand
ATTTATAATCATTTCCATATCTTCATCCGTATTCTTGATGTCGCTGGGTAGGCAAAGTCCCCTGTTAAAGATATCCTCTGATACACATTTCCCGTCATCTGCCTTTATAAAGTCATAATCCGAAAACACGGGTTGTAAGTGCATGGGCTTCCAGATTGGTCTGGTTTCTATATTTTCCTTTTCAAGTGCGTCCATAATCATATCAGGATTTACTATGCTGTCTTCTGCAATAGTCATGCACGAGAGCCAGTTGTTGGCATCACCATCCGGATTCAACGGATTCATCTGAATTTCCGGTATATCGGAAAAAGCCGCTTTATATTTATTATAGATGGCTTTTTTGAGCGCTTTATGCTCCTCCAGATGCAGCAGCTGACCTCTTCCAATTCCTGCTGTGATATTACTCATTCTATAATTATATCCAATTTGAGAATGTTGATAATGCCTTGCAGGGTCTCTTGCCTGAGTAGCTAAAAAGGTGGCCTGCTTAGTAATCTCATTCTCCTCAGAAACAAGCATACCGCCACCCGACGTTGTAATAATTTTATTACCGTTAAAAGAGTAAATACCTATCTTGCCATAAGTACCTGTATGTTTCCCCTTATAAGTGCTGCTCAGTGATTCTGCCGCATCTTCAACAAGCGGTACATGATGTGCATTGCATATTTCAAGGATCTCGTCAAGTTTTGCCGGTGTTCCATACAAGTGAACTACTATTACCGCTTTCGGATTCGGATACTTTTCGAAGGCTTTTTCCAGTGCTTTTGGATCCATATTCCAGGTTTCCTTTTCGGAATCGATAAATACCGGCGTAGCCTTTTCATACACTATGGGATTGCAGGTTGCGCTAAAAGTAAGAGATGGAGTAAATACTATATCCCCTTCCTGAACGCCTAAAATACGCAGAGCAAGATGAATTGCCGCCGTTCCCGCACTGAGAGCCGAAGCATATGATATCCCCACATACTCTGCCATTTCCTTTTCAAAAGCATTTACATTGGGACCTAAAGGCGCTACCCAATTCGTGTCAAATGCTTCATTGATAAACTTCTGTTCCTCACCATGCATAGTAGGACATGATAAATAAATGCGTTTTTTATCCATATTAATAACTATGCTCCTTTCTCAACCTGCGAATTAATATGTTTATTCTTTGTTTATTTTTTAATTAGAATCATTCTTCCTCTCGCAGTATGTCGGAACTATTTCCTTTATTATTTTTCTGATATCTTCATTCTCATCCTTTGAGATATCTTTCAGTTGCTTTAACTGCTTAAAGAAAGTCTCCTCTTCTATTTCAATAGGTTTTCCAATATGAATCAATTTATTTTTTGTATCCTGCATCCCCTCTTCATCCATCAACAGCTCTTCATATAGCTTTTCGCCCGGTCTTAACCCCGTAAACTTTATTTTGATATCCTCATCCACTTTATATCCGGAAAGACGAATCAGATTTTTTGCCAAATCTAATATCTTCACAGGAGCCCCCATATCCAAAACAAATATTTCGCCCCCTTTTGCATATGCGCCAGCCTGTAATACCAGCGAAACGGCTTCCGGAATCGTCATAAAATAGCGTATAATGTCCGGGTGGGTTACCGTCACAGGTCCTCCCATCTCAATCTGCCGCTTAAACAGCGGTATGACGCTCCCGTTACTTCCCAGCACATTACCGAAACGAACTGCAACAAATTCCGTTTCATAATGCTTATTAAAGGTCTGGATAATCATTTCGCAGATACGCTTGGATGCACCCATTATATTAGTAGGATTTACAGCCTTGTCCGTTGATATCAGCACAAACTTCTTAGTTCCATAGAATGCCGCCGCCTGCGCAGTTTTCCAAGTTCCCATGACATTGTTTTTTACTGCCTCATTAGGGCTGTCTTCCATAAGCGGTACATGCTTATGAGCTGCCGCATGATATACAATATCAGGCTTGTACTTCTCAAAAATACTATTTAGACGTCTGGCATTTCTAACTGAAGCAATTAGTACTACTAAATCAAGCTTAGGAAACCTCTGCAATAGCTCCTGTTGAATATCATATGCATTATTCTCATAAATATCTATAATAATCAACCGGGAAGGATTATGCCCCGCTATCTGTCTGCAAAGTTCACTGCCGATGGAACCGCCTCCACCAGTGACAAGAACACATCTCCCCTGCACATAATCAAGTATAGACTCCAAATCTACCACAATTGGATCTCTGCCGAGCAAATCCTCCACATCAACATCCTTAAGCTGACTGACATTAACATCTCCGTTTACAAGCTGATACATACCCGGAAGAGTCTGTAATTTGCAAGTCGTATCTTTACATATATTAATAATATCACTGATAACAGACCGGGAGACAGACGGCATTGCAATAAAAATTTCATCAATAGAAAAGGTATCTACAGACTCCTTTATCTTTTCGCGACCTCCGACAACCTTAATTCCTTGAATATATTTCCCATGTTTATTAACATCATCATCAATAATACATCGGATACGCATATGCGTATATCTGCTGCTTATAATCTCCTTGATTATCATATTGGCAGCCTCTCCTGCGCCAATAATCATAATATTCGTTCCTCTTTCACCTTTTCTGCTCTTCTGTTTCATTATTCTAAGGAACCGATAACTGAATCTACTGATAAACGTAAAGCTCAGCAGTAAGAAAATAAAAAGAAAATAGAAACTACGTGGAACCGGTTTTCTGGCTATCATAAGCCCTAAGCCATTGACTATTGTGATTATGCCGCATGCAATCACAATATTCTGCATTTCCATAACTCCTGCAAAAGCCCATAGACTATTGTATAGCTTTAACAGGGTAAAAACTACAATCGTGATTAAAACTGTATACGGCATGAATGAATACACAGATTCCAGGAACGTATGATCTATATTGGAAAACATAAACTCATAACGAATTAAAAGCGCCAGCAGTGAAGAAGCTGCTACCGCAAATATATCATAGACAATCAAAAATATTCTTCTATATAGCAATGCTGTATTTATTGTTCTTTTCATCCCTATTGACCTTCTTTTGCAATAGTATAGCACAATTACCTTTTCTTTACAACAAATTGCTATTCTGCCCCGATAGATTCCCGTATTACCCTATGCCAGCTCCCATATGAAACTTTTCTGATTTCATCATCTGTAAAACCAATTTTCCTCATAGCCTCAAGAAGGTTTGGAATCTCAGAAGCATCCTTAAGCCCTCTCAAACCGGAACCCTCCCCGACGTCTTCTGAATTTGACTGCTTTACTTCCTGCTGTTTAAGACTGCATGATGTCGATGCCTCGCCCTCCAGAAATTCACAGAAATCAAAACCGAATCCTATTTTGTCAATTCCAGCTAAATCAGCTATATGCTCTATATGCTTTGCAAGCATATCTACAGTCCTGTCAGCCTTTTCCCCTGCAATAAATTCAGGATAAGAATTGATACCAACCATGCCGCCTGTTGCCGCCAGTTCTTTTATCATATCATCCGTAAGGTTTCTCGGAACAGAGCAAAGTGCGCGGCTGCTGGAATGTGTCGCCACAACCGGTCCTGATGCATGCCGCATGACATCCCAGAAAGATTTATCATTTAAATGCGATACATCAAACAGCATATTGAGTTCCTGAATTTTATGAAGTGCTTTTATGCCCAGCGCGGTCAGTCCTCTGTCC
Organism: Lachnospiraceae bacterium; assembly: GCA_029062885.1. Classification (GTDB taxonomy): domain Bacteria; phylum Bacillota; class Clostridia; order Lachnospirales; family Lachnospiraceae; genus UBA3282. The sequence continues at coordinate 5,569 of JAIDPH010000370.1, read as the reverse complement.
GCATCGCCACGGATGCCTGTAGCAAGCGGATTCTGCTCATTCCATGTAAGCGATGCGTGTCTTGCCCCAAATTCATATAACATATCTATCTTGTCTATATCTTCTCCGATTTCAGAAAGCCCTTCACAGCCGATAAATACATAAAAAAGCCCATCATCTTTTGCCTTCTGCATATCCTCATAGCTGTGTACAATTCTGAGAATATCCTGACAACAGGAAACTTCTTTTTTTATAGCATCCATAATCTGTTTAAGTCTCACAGCCGGTTCTTTATCATAAGGTGGATCTATCCACATTACAAAAACAGATCCTTCTATTCCGCCTTTTTTCAATCTTTCGTAGTGATATTTCCGAAATATATCCGTCTCTCCCCTAAGGGTTCTCACAGTGACATCCGACCAGATATCCGAATGAGCGTCAAAAACCATATCACTAACCATGCTCCTTTCTCAAGCCTGCGAATTTATGTTCTATTTCTTTATGCCCTTTGCTCCGGACAGATTAGCGTTTTGTAAAATATTGGTCTGGAAAGAGGTCATGAGATTACTCTCTTCTCTCTCTCGCTTAAGCGCAAGTTTCACCATATCATCCAACAGCTCAGCATACGGCTTTCCCAGTGCTTCCCAAAGATAAAAGGCAAGGGAACCCGGGATGGAGTTAATTTCATTAACATATACCTTATTTATATCTTTATCAATCATAAAGTCAATCCTTGATACACCGTTACAGTTAAGCGCTTTAAAAGTTTTTACTGCGAGCGTGCGGATTTCTTCTCTAAGTTCCGGCGATAGATTCGCAGGAAGCTCTCTTTTCGCGGTCCGCATGCCCTCGGAACCGCCCTTATTGCCTGCCACATATTTATCTTCATAACTTAAAATCTCGTCACTGGAAATAGGCTCTTCACATTCGGATGCCTGCGCATTTTCGTAGTCGCCTAAAACCGCGCAATTGATTTCCCGCAGCTTCATAATGGCACGTTCAATCAGCACCTTCTGCCCGAATTCAAAAGCATACTCTAAAGCTTCCTTCAATCCATCCCTGTCCTTCGCCACCTTAATCCCTACGCTGGAACCTAAGTTAACGGGTTTTACAATAACGGGATAATCTATCTTACTCTCTATACGGCTATACGCTGCCTCTATATCCCCCTGATATTCCCTGATGTGCAGCGTAACACACGGAAGTACCGGAATATCATTGTCCATCAAAACTGTCTTCATGACATATTTATCCATGGACACCGCTGCTGCCGTAACATCACATCCAACAATCGGAACATTATAATGTCGTAAAAATCCCTGCAATGAGCCATCCTCAACATTGGCGCCATGTACAACCGGAAAAGCCACATCAATATGATCAATTACAGAGTTTCCGAATTTCTTCTCCGGATACTGGACAATATTTAGTTTTCCCTGCTCACATATAAAGAAAATCCGCATACTCTTTTTTAATAGTTCCGGAATATTTTTATAGTTCTTAATATCACCAATCGCTTCTCCCGTATACATTTCATTTTCCTTAGTAATATAAATAGGAATCGCGTCATATTTATCTTTATCAAATGCCATCAATGCCTGAATTCCTGAAATAACAGAAACCTCATGTTCTACGCTCTTTCCTCCAAAGAATACGCCAACTTTAATCTTCATAATAACAACTCTGCCCCTTTGTTCAATATATATTTGGTATTTATAAATTACAGGAACCCAATATTATAGCACTTTTTAATTATAATTATCCGGCAGATCATTTTCAATAAGAACAACCTTATGCTTCTCGTCAGGTATTGCATTCACCATCTGGAAGGCCTCCTGCAGTGTATCTACAATAATCATTCTGTTCTGTGCAAATCCGGACTCCAGCAAACCGTCCTGTATAGGTTTCGTCTGCTCTTTCCCGACTAAAATCGCATAGTCACACTTATCATGCGCATATATTCCCACTTCTTTATTCTCATCATACTGCCGCTCCCCCAACTCTACCATTCCCGGAGTCATCAAAATTCGCAGTTCTTTAAACATAGCCAAAGTATCAAGCGCAGCTTTAAAACCATTTTTATTGGAATTATAGCTATCATCCAGGACAGTACGATTTCCCTGATTTAACAACTGTAATCTGTGCGGAACGCTTTCAAGCTGCAAAACCGGATAAATAAGCTTTTCCATAGGAATTCCAAGTGTATTTGCCACCGCAATAGCCCCTGCTATATTCTGTACATTATGATTCCCTACCAACTTTGTATGGAAATCGTATTCTTTTCCCTCTTTATCCTTCATCTTAAAAAAAGAACCATCTGTAGAAACATTAACGTTATATGCCATGTATGTGACATTGTCCCCCGATGTTCCGTAGCTCACAACCTGCTTATCTGTCTTTTTATTACGAATATAAGCATTATCATAGTTCAAGAAAACCTTGCCATCTGCAGGTACTGCATCTGCCAGTTCGAACTTAGTGTTTATAATATTTTCTATACTGTGGAAACTCTGCAGATGCTGCGGCCCTATAGAAGTAATAATTCCATATTCAGGGTGTACCAAATCACAGATTTCTTTAATGTCGCCGACTTCTCTTGCACCCATCTCACAGATAAAAATCTCATGGTATGATTTCATCTGTTCCCTGATAGTTCTGACAACACCCAATGTTGTATTATAATTTCCCGGTGTGTGCAATACACTGAACTGTGTGGACAAAAGCTTACTAAGGAAATATTTAACGCTGGTCTTCCCATAGCTGCCGGTAACACCAATAATCGTCAAATTAGGCATATCTTTCAAAATACCTGCCGCATCATTAATGTAATACCTATCTATACCTGACTCGATGGGATGATTAATCAGATTCACCAGCAGAACCAAGAATGGTATCATAATAAACATGAATAGCATAATCAGTGCACAGACCTTCTCCGCTATACCCTTCCAAAAAAGAGAGAACAGAACGCCAAAAACAAATAAGATTCCCGTTGTCACGAACATTCTCTTTACTCTGGGGGTATATACCAGAGGTTTCTTAGCGTGATGTGGCTTATTTACTAAAATTGTCAGCATATTCAAAATACACGCTATAATGAGACAGCCCCGATTCCCTATTGCAATAAGCGGAAGGGAAATCAAGGCATATAGCACCTTGCCAAGCAGTCTGCCGATATTTGCTGTCAGCCGCATCCACTCACTGTATTCAACCGGTTTGTATGAATTCTGCTGAAACATATGCATGATATAAATTTCAAACCAAACGGCGCCAAGAAAATAAGTGCCGAACCAGATAATCCACAAAATAATATCCATAAATGAATTCCAGTTCCTTTCTTCATTCACATGCAGGAAGCTTATGCTCTCTGTTCCATTATCCCAGAAAAACCTTCAATACGCCATGCACTTTAGCAGGCTGTTCCAAGAACGAATAGTGTCCTGCCCCTTCGCACACAACAAGACCTGCATCCGGTATCAACCGTTCCATCAGTTCTGCATCCGATATAGGCGTTGCCGTATCCGCATCGCCCCATATCAGAAGCACAGGACAATTTAGTTTCGATACAAGAGGTTCCAAATCTTCGTTGACAACCTTCACTAAAGTATTCCTCATCACAGGCGTCGCATTATTATAGTCCGCAGAGCCTCTCTTTTTCCTCATATTTTCTACTGCATCAGGATAGAGAAAATGCAACACTTTGGTGCTCATAATGCGCCTTGCCGCCTTATACATCTGCAGACTTAACTTCTGTTTAAAAGTCTTCTTGGGCATGATTCCCGCGCTGTCTATTAAAACAGCTTTATGAATAACAAATGACAGTTTCTCCTTAGCATTCAGCTTAAATAATACCCTGCCGCCAAAAGAATGTACCAGAACGCTGAATTCTTTTATATTAAGGTAATTGAGGAATTTTGTGATAAAATCCACATAATCATCTACACACCATGGTTCCGGAGGTTCAGACGTCTTTCCAAACCCCGGCATATCCGGTGCAACGACTCTGTGGGATGGAGTCAGGGTTTTAACAATTCCATCAAACAATGTAATGTCAGCCCCCCAGCCATGTAATAATAAGATAACATCTCCCTCTCCCACGTCTATATAATTAACCGAGATATTGTCAATTTTGGTAACCACACAAAACTCCTATCACTTTTTCATAATCTATCATATGCCGTAAAAGTTCTTTTAGATACTTATTGCCATGCACTGCACATTTCATTCACAATGCGCCATTATACTTTCAACTATTTCAGGATATAAAAATGTCATATTCTGTCTCCTAAACAGCCCAAAGTTTTCTCCACTGCCGGAAAAAGAATTATTATCCCATACGCAGCATGTAATTCCGCTTGCTCTTGCCGCCTCAATATAATATGCCGTGAAGTCTATTCTTGCCTGTAGATTGCCGCTTTTATCTCTGGCGCCATATTCACCGATTACAACTCCTGTACCATTTTTAACAAAAGTATCATACAGTTGCTTCATCAAGTCATCTATATCCTTCGTACTCGAAGAGCTTGTCATATCAAATGCATCGGTACTGCCGCTCTCCCCTTCTCCCTGCAAAGCAAAAGAATATGGCGTATAAGCATGAACGGAAACAAGAATCTTGTTCTGATTCTCTTCAATATCTGTCGGCAGATTAAAGTATGAATTCACTGCTCCCTGCAAGGACGCATCATATCCCGGTACCATCAGATATCTTGTCGCATTATTACCACCCGAGGAGCGTACTACATCTACAAATACCTGATTGATTTCATTGATGCACTGTATAGAATCAATGCATTCCGCATTCTGAAAATCCAGCCACCATTCATTATTCGAGCCTACCATACGAGGCTCATTCATAGACTCCATAATCAGATGCTCGTCATAGTCTTTGAACCTATCCGCTACTTGTGTCCATATATCCGTAACGTATGTCTTAGACTGCTCCAAATATTCACTGGTAGGATATATGTAGTCCGTGCTGAAATCATGATGAATATTGATAATAACATACATACCGTCGTCTATCGCATAATCCACAACTTCCTGCACCCTGTTAAGCCACACTTCGCTTATGGTATGATTGTCATCTGTCAGATGGTTATGCCACGAAACAGGAATACGGATTGTCTGAAATCCCGCTTCCTTAAGTGTATCTATCATTTCTTTGGTAGTAACAGTACCACACCACATAGATTCATATTTCAAATCATTTCCTGAACTGGCATTATCCGATGCATCAAAAGTATTCCCCAGATTCCAGCCTGTTTTCATATTCTGCACAAACACAAGTGCTTCCGAATCCGGCAGTTCTTTCTGCTCTATTTCTATTACAGGAGTCTGCAAGCCATTTGACTCGCCTTCTGAATTTTCTTCTCCCGCAGTTAAATTTGTATCCGCTTCCGAATTCGTGCCTTCATCATTTCCCACAGCATTCCCGGACTCATTCGTGTCTGTGTTTTCTTCCACAGTGCTGTCAGGAGCTGCCGTATTCCCCGCGCAGCCACTAAGTGCCATGACTGCTGCCATAATTAACGCAAACCCGCAATACTTCTTTCTCATTTCATAATCCTCCTATTCCATTATACAAAAG
>JAIDPH010000037.1 GCA_029062885.1 Lachnospiraceae bacterium | reverse complement strand
AGGTAAATCGTGCTAAAATATATTAATAAACATAAACGGAAGAAACGAGGTACCCCATGGCTTTTGCGCATCTGCATGTCCATACGGAATACAGCCTTTTGGATGGTTCCAATAAAATAAAGGAATATATAAAGCGAGTCAAAGAACTTGGAATGGACAGCGCCGCGATTACCGACCACGGCGTTATGTACGGCGTAATTGACTTCTATAAAGAAGCAAAGGCTGCCGGTATTAATCCTATTATTGGCTGTGAGGTCTATGTTGCACCGGGTTCCCGTTTTGACAGGGAACTTACAGGCGGAGAGGACAGATATTATCATCTGGTGCTTTTGGCGGAGAATAATGTAGGATATGCTAATCTGATGAAAATAGTCAGCCGTGGATTTACCGAAGGGTATTACTACAGACCGCGTGTGGATATGGAAATACTTAAAGAGTTTCATGAGGGTCTTATTGCACTTTCCGCATGTCTTGCGGGAGAAGTGTCGCGTTATATCCAGAAGGGATTGATTGACGAGGCAAAGAAAGCTGCGAAGAAATATGAAGACTGTTTCGGCAAGGGAAACTATTTTTTGGAGTTACAGGATCATGGTATTCCGGAGCAGAAAGCAGTCAATACTGCCCTGCTTAATATAAGCAGAGAACTCGATATCCCGTTAGTTACAACTAATGATGTCCATTATACTTATGCGGAAGATGAGAAGTCTCACGATATTCTACTCTGTTTACAAACCGGTAAGAAGCTGACGGATGAAGACAGACTGCGCTATGTGGGCGGTCAGTATTATGTAAAAAGCGAAGAGGAAATGAAGGGACTCTTTCCATATGCATGGGAAGCCGTAGAGAATACTCAGAGAATTGCTGACAGATGCCATGTTGAAATTAAATTCGGTGAATACAAGGTGCCTCATTATGATGTGCCGGAAGGGTACGATTCGTGGAGTTATCTGAATGAACTTTGTACTCAGGGGCTTGCTCAGCGATATCCTGATGACGACGGAACTTTGCGGGAGAAGATGGATTATGAGCTTAATATCATAAAAACCATGGGTTTCGTGGATTACTTTCTTATTGTATGGGATTATATCAATTATTGCAGGGAAAACGGAATCGCAGTCGGGCCGGGGCGTGGTTCGGCGGCAGGAAGTATTGTTTCTTATTGCTTAAAGATTACAAATATTGACCCAATTAAATATAGTCTATTGTTTGAACGTTTTTTAAATCCTGAGCGTGTTTCAATGCCTGATATCGACGTGGACTTCTGCTATGAGCGAAGGCAGGAAGTAATCGATTATGTGGGTGAAAAATATGGTCAGGATAAGGTGGTGCAGATTGTAACATTCGGTACTATGGGGGCAAAGGCTGTTATCCGTGACGTAGGACGTGTTATGGATTTGCCATATGCTTATGTGGATTCTATTGCCAAAATGATTCCGCAGGAACTAAATATTACGATAGACAAAGCGTTGGACATGAATCCGGAGTTAAAAAAACTATATACGGAAGATGAAAATGTACAGGTTCTGATTGATATGTCGAAACGTCTGGAAGGACTGCCAAGACATACATCCACGCATGCGGCGGGGGTTGTTATCTGTCCAAAGGCGGCAGAAGAATTTGTACCGCTGTCCAGAGGTGTAGACAATTCCGTTACCACGCAGTTTACCATGACGACTATTGAAGAACTCGGACTCCTTAAAATGGATTTTCTGGGACTGCGTACTCTGACCGTAATTCAGGATGCCGTAGAGATGGCACAGAAAAAGGCGGGTACGGTTATTGATATAGATAATATTGATTATAACGATCCTGCGGTTCTTGCATCTATCGCTTCCGGACATACCGAAGGAATATTCCAGCTTGAAAGCGGCGGAATGAAAAGCTTCATGAAGGAGCTTAAACCGCAGAGTCTTGAGGATATCATTGCGGGTATATCGCTATATCGTCCGGGACCGATGGATTTCATTCCGAAATACATTAAGGGCAAAAATGATGCTGACTCCATCACCTATGACTGCCCGCAGCTTGAACCGATTCTGGCACCGACATATGGCTGTATTGTATATCAGGAGCAGGTAATGCAGATAGTGCGTGAACTGGGTGGATATACGATGGGCAGAAGCGATTTGGTTCGCCGTGCCATGAGTAAGAAAAAGCAGTATGTAATGGAGCAGGAGCGCAAGAACTTCACTTACGGAAATCCTGAGGAAGGTGTACCGGGCTGTGTGGCGAACGGCATAAGCGCTCAGGTAGCGGATCATATTTATGACACTATGATGGATTTTGCCAAGTATGCTTTTAATAAATCCCATGCGGCATGTTATGCTGTTGTTGCTTATCAGACGGCATACCTTAAATACTATTATCCGGTAGAATTTATGGCGGCGCTGCTTACTTCCGTCATTGATAATCCGGGAAAAGTATCGGAATACATTATGACATGCAAAAGTATGGGAATTCAAATACTGCCGCCTGATATCAATGAGGGAGAAATCCGATTTTCCGTATCAGGTGATTCCATTCGTTATGCGTTGACGGCTATCAAGAGTGTAGGACGACCGGTAATTGAGGCGGTAGTCGAGGAGAGAAAAATAAGAGGTCCATACACTAATCTGAAAGATTTTATTACCCGTATGGCGGACATAGGAGTCAATAAACGGGCTATCGAAAACTTCATCAAGGCAGGCGCAATGGATAGTCTGGGCG
>JAIDPH010000369.1 GCA_029062885.1 Lachnospiraceae bacterium | reverse complement strand
GAACGCCACTGCTTATAATATAAAAATCATATAACCCAACTTAAACTTTTCAATTAATATAGCAGCTATCTGTAGATCACATCTTATTCATTGTAGTCGATGGATTGAGCCTCTTTAGATAATATGCGGGGGCCTGTGAGGACGCCGGCACTTATGCGCTGTACTTTAGCGCATTAGTACCGCTGCGTCTGAACCGGAGCGAAAGCGTCCCCCACATATTAACTAAAGAGGCTCAATCCCCTCAATATCATGATTTTTTCAGTTCAATCCTAAATCTTATTAAACGGCTCCTTATAACAAGCCACACTCCCCAGCTCCTCTTCAATCCTAAGCAGCTGATTATATTTAGCCACCCTGTCTGTCCGACACGGCGCTCCTGTCTTAATCTGCCCCGCATTCACCGCTACTGCAAGGTCTGCTATGAAAGTATCTTCAGTTTCACCCGAACGATGTGAAATAACGGTCTTATATCCGTTCTTATGCGCCATCTCTATCGCCTCCATTGCTTCCGATACCGTTCCAATCTGGTTTACCTTTATAAGAATCGCATTGGCAACCTGCAGCTTGATTCCCGCATCCAGACGCTTGGTATTGGTTACAAAAAGGTCATCTCCTACAAGCTGTATCTTCTCACCGAGCGTCTTTGTAAGAAGCTGCCATCCGTCCCAGTCATCTTCAAACAAACCATCCTCAATAGAAATAATAGGAAAACGCTCCACCAGATTTTCATAATAGGCTACCATCTCAGAGGCGCTTCTTCTGACTTCCTGACCGCTCATCTGAGACTCTCCCGGAAAATAATATGTCCCTGACGCCTCGTCATAAAGCTCGCTTGCCGCCGCATCCATAGCAATCTTAATATCCTGCCCCGGCGTATAGCCTGCCGCCTTAACCGATTCTACAATCAACTCTAAGACCGCCACTGCATCCGAAAGAGACGGGGCAAATCCGCCTTCATCACCTACTCCTGTAGAAAGTCCCCTCTGATTGCAGATTTGTTTCAGATTATGATAGATTTCCGCACATATTCTCAATCCGTCTGCAAAACTTTCCGCTGCTACCGGCATTATCATGAACTCCTGAAAATCCACTGTATTATCCGCATGTTTACCACCGTTTAGGATGTTCATCATGGGAACAGGAAGCTGTCTTGTATGGGCTCCGCCCAGATATCTGTACAACGGCATCTCAAGCGCTATGGAAGAAGCCTTGGCACACGCCATAGAAACTCCCAGCATGGCGTTAGCTCCTAAATTTCCTTTGTTATCCGTTCCGTCCTGCTCAATCAGAATTCTGTCAATAAAACCCTGATCCAGAGCGTTCATGCCAATCAATGCCTCTCGTATTTTGGAATTGACGTTCCCTACCGCTTTCGTAGTTCCCAGACCAAAATATCTGGTTTCACCGTCCCGAAGTTCTACCGCCTCAAATCGTCCTGTACTGGCGCCGCTTGGTACTGCCGCTCTCCCTGTTACCTTTTTTCCTTCCGGCTCCATTTCTATCGTTACTTCTGCTTCCACTGTAGGATTTCCACGGGAATCCAGAATCTCCCTTGCATGCACATCTGTAATACGCAGCATTTTTTCCATAAAAAAACCTCCTTTGAACATACATATTTTTTCTTAGTATATCCAAAAGAGGTCTTAATATTATTAGAAAATCTATTCTGTGTGTATCGCAGCAAGCGGACTTAGCTTCATGGCACGCAGGGCCGGGAAAAATCCTGCAACCATTCCGACAAGTATGGCAAAAACAAGCGATATCAATGCCAGCCACAGCGGAATATGCGAAATTGATGATATATCCATGTAGCTGCTGGCACTTGAGGCAATTTTATTGATTACCATCGAAATCGTATAGCTGAGCCCCAGCCCTATAACACCACCGATAAAACCGATAAAACCCGCTTCCAGCAAAAACAGGGATCTGATATTTCGAAGGTCACAGCCAAGCACTTTCATGACTCCGATTTCTTTTGTACGCTCGTAGATGGACATCATCATGGTATTAGTAATACCGATTGCCGCTACAAACAATGATACCGCACCTATACCACCGAGTACCGCCTGAACATATCCCATAGTCTGTTGTTCTGACTGAATCCACTCAGCATTGCTGTTTGCCTGATATCCCATATCGGAAATCTGTGACTGTATCGCAGTAACATTGTCCATCTCGTCCACATTAACTATAATCTGACTATAAAAAATTTCTTTATACGGCTTACCGGTTTTCGTAGACGGTTGTCCTGGAATAACCTTATTCTTAAATATCCTCTGAAGTTCCGGAAGCAGTTTATCAATATCGCATATTGTATACCAGCCATATTGTGTCCAGCCTTCCTCAGACTCAGCTTCTACGCCGCTTGCAGGAATCAGATACTTCTTGGGCGGTTTAACGGGATTCTCAGGATCATTGTACTGCGACGACCAGTATGCATCCATATCAAAAATAATGAATACGGGATCATTCATTAAATCAATATCCGGCAGCTCACCTGTTGAATAATATGGGTAATCACCGGTCTTTGAATTGTAAAAATCCATAATCACTTCTGAACCGTAGAAGAATTTCAATTCATCATCCCCTGCCGACGGCAGGCTTCCTTCACCTACTTCCATCCCCAGATCTTTAATTGCTTCCAAAGGCATCGCCCTTATATTAAGGTAATTCTGATAGTTGCCATACTTAGCTATGGCTGATACTTGCATTGTCGGATAAACTGACGTTACATGTTCAATATTACTTATAGTCTTAATCAAATCATCATCAAGACGTTTGTCCTCATCATCACTATTCCATGATTGATAGACAGTAATCTGCGTCAGACTTCCATATGACTCATACTGTTCCATCAGGGACTTACTAAGACCAAGTCCCAATGAAATCATGACCACAATAGACGCAACACCTATGACAACTCCCAATACTGTCAGAATCGTCCTGACTTTTCTTTTCCAAAGGTTACTGCTGCTCATTCGCAGTAAATCAAGGAATCTCATTATAATACCTATGCTCCTTTTTCAATCTATAGTCCTTTCCGCAAGTGCATAATAGCAAACGAAATAATAATTTTATAAATCTTTATCTATTGATAACAAATCATCAGCTAAAAGAGCCGCTTCTTTTTTCTTCTTCCGGATTTTTATAAACAGGAAAACCGCAACTCCTATAGCAACTATTACCGCTACTACAACAATAGCAATGATAAGTCCCTTATTTGACTTGGTCTCTTCTCCCATCATCATATCGCCGTCCATAGGAAAATCCTCACCCATCATGAAATCGTCATAGAATTCTTCATTGACATAGAGCGTGACTGTTTTAATTTCTTCCGTCACATTTCCCGCATCATCTTCGTATGAAATGATTACATTGATTGTACCGTCATCCATGGTAGCGCTGCTTCCCGTTACCATAACATCGACATTGCCTGTCGCGCCGGAAGAAAGATTTCCGACAAAAGCTGTTGCTGTATCAATTGAATCCGCCTCAAATCTCACCTGTGTATTATACAATGTTGTCTTACCTGTATTATATATACTGAACATGATATTGGACTGTGAACCGACCATAATATCGCCGGGTACTACTTCAGGCGTGCTAGTATCAAAACGGCTCTCCTGATAAATCGGAATAGATACGCTAGCAGTATCGGTTAAATCGAACATCGCACCCGCATCATATTTCATATTCACTTCAAGTACATACGGCTTCTGAGCTAAATCCGCTTTTGCTGACATTTCAATTACAATATCCGCATCGGTATTAATTCCAATGCTGTCCATATATACGGAGCTGGCCCCCGATGTAGGGAGGAATGCCGCATATGTATTGGTCTTATCCTCACCTTCCGCCGCTGCCTGCATATCAAATAACAGGTTGGTAACAGGCGTCTCTTTTGAAGTATTCTTTACATGAATAGTCAGTACAAATGTATCACCGGCATACACTTGCTCCGGAACAGTCTCAAAACCTGTCACTACGATTCTCGGTTTAGCATTGCTTGTTTCTTCCGAACCGCCGCCTATAGTACCGCTGCCGGGTTTACCAATAGTATGCACATAAACCGTCAATTCTGCAGGTTCTTCACAGCGGACACCTGCCTTGGTATACCATACATTAAATGTCAACGGATAATATCCGCTCATCACATCTTCTCTTGCTATAAAACGGAAGGTAAATTCCCTTCGGTTAAACAATGCCGCCTCATAGGTCGGATTCCCCGGAATAGCATATTCCGTCTGAAGATAGCTGGTTTTATCCAGAACAAACGGCCACTCCGCTATAACCGGAGAAACCTGTGGTTCTATAATCAAATCATTCAGTTCATCAGTACCGAAATTAACTACCGGCAGTACAATAGATACAGACTGTCCATAGCTTACAGTAGGCGTTGTCCAGTTATCGCCTACGCGTAAAAATTCACTGGTCGTAGCGCTTACCTTTTCAGCTGCCGCCGCTTCCATATCTGCCTTTATACCGCTTACATAAGACTCCAGTTCACCTAACGTTAAATCCGTATTGGCTATATAATAAACTGCGCTGCTGAATATATCTTCTATCTTAGCCTTCGCCACTTCATCCGGAGAATACTTTATCTCCAGACTTCGCTTAAAATTCAGCATATCTCCGTCTGCATAGCTTCTGTCACTGTCATCAATGATGCGGCTGCTGTCATCATCTAAAAGCTGATTTCCTGAAGTGGTCCTTGCATCCACATGAATACTGTCAGGCACAGCTGCAAAAAAAGCGACCGCCAGTCCCAGACCAAGTATACCTTTTTTCAATATATTTCTCTTATTCATAGCTTACTTTCCCTCCGGTTCTTTCTCTCTGTTATCATCTATCTGTACGATTTTTCCGTCTTTGATATGAAGAATTATATCTGCAAAAGCCGCTAGATGGTTATCATGCGTTACCATTACAAGCGTCTGGTTTTTCTCTCTGACGATCCTCTTCATCAGGTTCATGACCTCTTCGGAAGTATTGGAGTCCAGATTACCTGTCGGCTCATCTGCAAAGATAATCTCCGGATCTACGACAAGCGCCCTTGCCACGCCGACTCTCTGCTGCTGCCCGCCGGACATCTGATTCGGTCTGTGTTTCTTATGCTTCGTAAGACCTACCAGATCCAGCATATCCTCTGCCATTTTATTACGGGATTTCTTGTCCATACCCTGAAATGTCAGAGGCAATGCTACGTTTTCAATAGCATTCATCGTACCCATCAAATTGAATGACTGAAAAATAAACCCGATGTGTTTACGCCTGAAAGCAACAAGCTGATTCTCTGACTTCTTCTCCATATGTTCGCCCGCAATGATTATCTCGCCTTTAGTCGGCTTCTCCAAACCTGCCATCATATTAAGAAGTGTGGATTTACCGGAACCGGAGGTTCCTACAATAGAACAAAAACATCCTCTGTCTATCGTAAAATCCACTCCGTTTAATGCGCGAACCTTAGTTTCGCCCACACGATAAATCTTATATAAATCTTTTACGTAAATAACAGGTTCCGACGATTTCATATATATTCCTCTTGCAGTCTCGTACACAGTTACTAAATTACTATTATGTTTAGCTCTTAAAATTCATGCTTATTATAAACCATAATAACCGGAAGCGCTACTGTTTTTTAGTAAATATTTCTTAATGTTTTCTTAAAGATATTTTCTTAGAAATCCATATGCATATATTACTTCGGTGTATATGAAGTCATTTCTTCAACAAAGTCCGGCACCCGACCACTTATGAATTCATATCCATATTCTACTGTCGGAATATATTTGTATTCTGCATCTGTCTTATAGGTAATATACACATCATAACCACGTTCATATGTTTTGGGATTTTCCCATTTCCAGTCATAACACATTTCCTCAGGAAAAATTGCATCGACAATTTCGGCTATTTCATCGGGATTATCATAAGTCTCCCTTCTTTGATATTCCATCTGGGAAGTATATGCAGCAGAAGACTCTGAGCCGGTAGTATAAGTATCCCATGCCTCTCCATTTTGCCTGTCATAATTCCAATTGATTACCGTAATACTTGCAACATCCTCAGCGCGTACCTTAGCAGGCACGTAAACGCCCTCTTCCTCCAGATACGCTATTGTATTTTCAAAATTCTCATAAACCGGAAGCTTCCAGTCTCTGTACTCCTCAATTTCAAAATCCAGATATCCGCATTGTCTGTTATTTCTTGCAAGTGAGAAGTCGAACTGCTCCATGTCTTTCATCCATGCTTCACGCAGTTTTGAAGCATCCACTGACAGTTCCGTATCCATTGTTCCATTTGAGTATGTGACCTTCCAAAAATCGTGTTGAATCATATCCTCCGCCTTGAAGATTTGATATTGACCTTCCCGATATTCCTTCGTTCCTATTATTCTGTCAAGAAGTTCTTCGTTGGAAGAATCCGCATAATCAACTGCATAACGTCTGCTTACCTCTTTTCCTGACTTAAGGCGGAATAGCACATAGATATACCTTCCGTCTTCCATGTTCTCCACATTCCACTCAGACTCACGGCCTTTTTCAAGTAGTGAGCATATTGCATCAATATCTTTAAGAAACATATTCTCTTTAAGATAGTCGCTCTCACTCAAAGAGCTGGATAAACCATCCGAGAAATCAATATCAAAATATGACTGGTCATAGAAAAAATGAATCGCAGCGCTCTCAACCTTATCCGGCTGCGGCACATAATTGTCATATCCGAACACATCAAAAAAGTATATACAGAATACTACCATGGCAGTCACAACCGAAACGCATGTTGAAACAATGTGTTTAACCGCTGCGCGCACATCAAACTCATAAATAGCTTCAAGACATACGCTGCACAATAAAGCCGCCGTCCCTGCGCTGCCGCACAATAGCACCGCACTGCCAATACTTAGTTCTGCGGCATCGACATATCTAAAAATCGAGATGTAGAGAATGTTGCATACCGTAATGCCTGCTGTAACGGCAACAGCTATTTTAAGCACCGGCTTTACCATAGGAAATGCAATCACTCTGCCTGCTGCTTCAGCCGGACGCCTCCTATATAACAGATATGCCAATATTCCTAATACAGAAGCGAACACAAGCCATTTCAGATAAAAAGGCAGAACCCCGTTTATTATTGAGTGCAGTCTTATCTCAGTTTTCCAGTAATTCACATTATCAATATAATCAAAAAACACACAGAATTTCACATCCATATCGTTAAATATATAATCCGCAGTGCTGAAAAAATAATCTTTCATATCATCAAGCATCACTTCCAATGCATAATCTATGCCCAGCAGCACTATCGCTATACCGCCTGCAATAATAACATTTCCGGCAAGCATCACTGCAAGTATGACTGCATTATAAATTACCAGAAAATACAAAACATTCAGAATAAAAGCAAGACCACATTCAATGAGTACCCTTCCGTTTACCGCACCATTTATACCTGCAAGACCAACCGCAAGTATTACGCTTAGCAGGTACGAAACAAGATAAATGACTATACCATTTAAGTAAATCACTGCAAAACGACTTTTTGAAGAAACAGGTACACTGTGATACATATCCACCTTTTTTCTACTATACAGATATGCGAATCCCTGTATTCCTATCATGGCAGCCAGTATCATAACCACCAATGGTGCCTGCTCTTTAAATCCGAGTGCATCCTCCGCCGCATCAAACATCGCATCTTTAAACCTCTCGGCCGTTCCGAAACGTCCCATCGTATTAAAATTTCTAATTCTGGCAAGATATACAATCATAATTCCCGGATAAAATGCCAGTTGAATCAGCATACTGACTATCCATACCCAGATTCTGCGTTTATGATTTTCTTTACTTCTAACCAAGAATAAGCTTTTTGATGTCATAACCAGCCACCTCCGTTTCACTGATAAAAATTTCCTCTAAGGATAACGGCAACACCTCGAAAAATACCGTATTTACCGTTGCAAAAAAAGCAATGATTTCTTCTTTTGATCCCCTAATTGTAATAGTATGCAGAGAGCCTCTCTGTTCATTTTTCACAATATTTAATCCATTTAATGTCTTAAGCTCTTCCTCTGCTGAGGTAAATACACACTGCACTTTATGTATATTGCACTTCATATCCTCTAAATCCTTGGATAAAAGTATACCGCCTTTATGCAGCAGTCCCACATGGTCGCAGAGATCCTCAAGTTCTCTTAAGTTATGCGAGGCAATTACCGGCGTGAGCCCGTTCTCTTCCATTTCCTTAGCGAAAATACTCTTAACACCCTGCCGCATCACTGGGTCGAGACCATCGAAAGTCTCATCGCACAAAATATATCTGGTACGCGCACATATGCCAAGAAGCAGGGCAAGCAGCTTTTTCATACCTTTAGAGAAAGTAGCTACTTTTCTGTTTTTATCAAAATCAAAGCCAGCCAGATATTTATAAAATTCTTCTTTATCAAAATTCTCATATAGACTACTGTAATAATGCTCCATTGAAGCCGATGTGCAGTTTGCAAAAAAATACGGTTCATCAGCAATGAAGAACAGCTTCTTCTTCGCTTCAACATTATCATATACAGGCATACCTTCAATAGTCACCGTACCTTCATCAGGCATCAATACTCCTGTGATCATACGGAGCAATGTGCTTTTGCCCGCGCCATTGGTTCCTATCAGACCGAATACGGTCTTCTCTTTGATTGTAACGCTGACCGAATCTACTGCCCTGATGGAATCAAAAGTTTTAGTCACGTCATGTACTTCAATCATTTATTTTCCCCTCCTCTTCATTTCCTGCTGCTTTCGGTTTATGCCTCCTAATTTCAGAAATGATTTCCTCACGGCTGATTCCATATTCCGCCGCTTCCTCCGACAGCATAAGAATTTTCTCGATGCAGGATTTCTTCCTTTCTTCCAATAGCTTCTCTGTTCCTGCTACGAAGTTTCCCCGTCCTTTGATCGGATAGATATAACCTTCCCATTCAAGCTGAGCATATGCTTTCTGAATCGTATTTGGATTGATGGACAATTCCATGGCAAGACTTCTGACTGACGGCATCTGCTCATCAGGCTGTAAAACGCCCTTGAGAATCAGAGTCTTAAATTTCTCGGTGATCTGCTCGTAGATTGGGCGGGTGTCCTTGTAATCTATAATAATCATGAGAACCTCCTTTCTTGATTTAGGTCGTAAACATATACGTATATTATGTGTACTATTTATATT
>JAIDPH010000368.1 GCA_029062885.1 Lachnospiraceae bacterium | reverse complement strand
ATATTAAGATTTTACTAAGGCGCTTTTTATAGGGTGAAAAATTTATTTTTCACCCTAGGATTCCCTTCTCCTGAAGCATGATTGTCAAATAGAATACATTATCTCTTATTTCGTAAGACATGGTTCCGTAATAACGCTCCACGACACTGCGCATATTCTTAAGTCCTATTCCGTGCATCCAGTCGTCTTCTTTAGTTGTCTGTAAAATATTTTCATTTGTATATATAACGCTTTGTCCGTTACAATCGTTTTCAATCCTTAAGAAAAACATCCGTCCCTTCCTATAGCTGCGCACACGGATTTCCAATGCATTTTTGCCTATGCACTTACGACATCCTTCAATCGCATTGTCCAATGCATTATTTAAAAGAATGCCCATGTCAAAGGCCTCAATGCCAATCTGTTCAGGAAAAATGAAATCGCTTGCAAGACAGATGCCTCCCTTTTCGCATTCCTGTCCCTTTCTGTTCATAATAACATCAGTGACGGGATTGCCTGTACTATACTTAAGCGTCATAACGTCCAGCGCATCTTTCATATGATTCAGGTATTTTTCAGCCTCAGCCCCTACCTCGCCATCCGAATTTGTATACTGACTTCCAGCACTCAAGAGTTGTTCCATATCAGCAATATAATTATTCATATCATGGCGCATTCCACGTATGCTGTCATACAGACGCTCCATTTCCTGCACATGTTCAGTCATATCCGACAACTGCTGTTTATAAAAAAGCAAACTGCTTTTTTCCTCCTGAGCGCTCATAAGCTGCTCATAAATTTTAACACTGTAGACGATGGACAAAAGACATAAAAATGCCATAAGCGGAACAATCGCATACATTCCGACATGTTTGTCATAAATGTATTCAATCTGAGCACCGATTCTTGTAAAAAAGATACAGCGCAACACAAAAGAAAACGCCATGCCTACAGCAGGTGAAAGCATCAAAAAAAGAATACCCTGTCTGCTAATCTCATGCATACTTTGTCTGTATTTACGTATGACATGTATTGTCAACAAGGCAATTACCGTAAATAAAAGCATTAAAACTATTTGCCACACATATTGATAGACTTGCAGGAAATGATTAAATTTATCTATATCTCCAAATGGGATTTCCTCTTTCAACACTTGGTTTATCAATTGATCATAGAGTGCCCCTGCAATCAGACTCCATAAACCATGAATGCCAAATTTGGCCAACTCGGCAATAGTATTATATAAAAGAACCAAATATGCCTTAATAAGTGTGTTTCCTGAATAAAATAAATCTATAAGAAAAAAGCATACTGCCATCATAAGAATCAGCTTTACAATGCTTATTCCGCTCCTTTCAAAATTCCCGTCCTCTCCGTACAAAATCTTACCAAGCCATGCAGAATTAGCAAGCCAATATCCCCAAATGACAAAGAGCAGGAAAAAAATATATTTTCCCTGCTTTGTATATTTCTCCTTAAACACTATCATTCCATCGCACAAATACAAAAGCAGAACTGCTCTTATACCATACGCCAAAATGTCAAGCCAATAAATCACGGCAATCTTCCTGCTCCTTCCAAGATTTTTATCTTATATAGGCTCCTGTAAAAAGTTACAGTATATTTTCACAAATTCACCGTATTTTCGTTTCGCAAGATAAATTCTGTCTCCATTGCTTAAGACAATGCTTGTGCTGTCATATCCCCTGATTTCCGAAAGTGAAACTATATACCCTCGGTGACAGCGGTAGAAGCCTGCTCCAAGACGCTTCTCCAGTTCTTCCATTCTATCATAGAATTCCAAGATTTCCTGTTTCATATGCAGGATAACTTTTCTGCCGTCACTTTCCGCATACAGTATATCCTCTATATTAACTCTCCTATAGCCATCAGCCGCCTTCACAAGCATAGATTTATGCTGCATAATATTGGGCTGCATTTTGTTCTTTTCCACCTCAGCAATTGCTTTTGATACAACTGAAATCAGTTTTGCTTTCTCAACCGGCTTTAACAGATAATGAAAAGCTCCTACGTCAAACGCCTGAAAAACCTGCTCCTTTACGCCTGTTACAAAAATGAGAAGCATATCGGAAAGCTCCCGTAATCTTCTGGCAGTCTCCATACCGTCCATTCCGTCCATTGCAATATCAAGTAGCACTATATCGGGCATATACTCATGCCCTGCCGCCTCCAATAGTTTCTGTCCGGAAGAGAAATCCCTCAGGCACGCATTAGGAAAAGCTTCTTTTAATACGCTCTTTATACCCTCCCTGATTCTGCTTTCATCATCACAGATTGCAATATTCATATGTCTTTTTTAAGTCTGTCCTTCCTGTCCTTTCCCTGACTGATTACTTCTAAATCCATTTTTCAGTATAATCACATGCCCATACAAAATCCGCAGTACATGTTTTCTATAGTATGTATCGGGCACTCTATTCAAATTCCTAACGGGGCATGTCTTGAAAAAGCATTTTTTTGTAATGAATGAAATTGCAACCTGAAATTGCATATAAGGCTTGAAACTGCCACATCAAATGGTTGAACAAATTACATTGATAAAATATAATTCATATTGAAAGTATTAAATCCACATAATAATATAGCGCAGCTGTATGAAAAAGAAAGGTATGGTTATTATAATGAACTTTGCGGAAAAAATACTAAATTTGAGAACAGAATATGGATATTCCCAAGAAACACTGGCAGAAAAGCTGAATGTAAGCAGACAGGCTGTCTCAAAATGGGAATCGGGCACAACACTGCCTGAAACTGATAAGGTAATTGCTCTCAGCGACTTTTTCGGAGTATCAACGGACTATCTGCTAAAAGACAATATACAGCGCAACAGCCAAGACAGTCTTGACCGCATAGTCTTGAAATTTCTTGGCTCAGCGAAGGACATGGATAATATTTCAGAGGAACTGGTAGAAATCATGAGAGATGGAATTATTGATGATGAAGAGAAAATAAAAATGGAGTCCATCATTGAAACACTGGACACAATCTCACAGATTATTTCTGAAATAAAACAAAAAATTAATATGCAGTAGCAAACACAAGTTGCGCTAATTGCCCATCTCAATTGATTGATTTTAAAGACTGTCTTAAATATAATTTACAAGACAATTAAAAAAATCACAAAGGAGGCAGCAATGAGCGTAAAAGACATTTATCTAAAAACCATGAAATTTTCATGGCTGAAACTTGCTATAGGAGCAGCAATTACATTAATTTCCATAATATTACTTCTGATATGTGTGGGTATAGGAGCTCTGTTCCGGAACTCAACAATACTTATGTTTATGGTACTAATCTGGCTCTCCTTAAGCGTCGGTGTATATGAATTTGCAATGTATTATGTCGGCTACATGATAAAAGCGGCACACATTGCAATAATAACGATGGCAGTAACACAGGGGCAAATTCCTGATAATATGGTTGAGACAGGAAAGGAAATGGTTAAAAAACGTTTTGCAGCATCCAATGCATATTTTGCACTGGACCGTTTAATCAGCGGCGCTGTCAAACAGCTTCAGAGAGCGGTAGGTAAAGTTGATGATATTTTCGGCGGAATACCCGGTGTCAGTGAAGTTGTAAAATTTGTACAAATCTTTATTGGTATTGCTCTCGGATATGTCGATGAATGCTGCCTCGGCTATACTTTTTACAAAGAAGATGAAGGCGCTTTCAAATGCGGATGCGACGGAGTAGTTATATATTATCAGAATGCCAAGCATCTGCTGAAAAATGCCGCAATCACATCACTTATAGTAATGGCGGCAACATTTGCCGTATGGGTCATCCCATTTGCTGTAATCGGAGGATTATTCTCATTATTTAACTGGTCTCCCATTATTGCTTTTTTCCTGGCATTAATGGCAGCATTGGTCGTAAAGGCTGCTTTTATCGACAGCTATATGCTGGTTAAAACAATGGTTAACTATATGGAAGTAGCTCCCCAGACAGAAATTACATACGATTTGTATGAAAAGCTTTGTAAGTTATCCGGCAAATTCAAAGATCTCTTTAATAAGGCACAAAACGAAAAGCCGGTAACTTATTAAGATATGCAGGCTAAACAACTTGCAGCATAACCATTGCAGCCACCTGAAATAAACAGGCGGCTGCAATATTTTTATTCAATACCTGCATTTTTCCTATATAGTATTACAGAAAATTTATAGAACACTGCAAAAAACACAAAAATAATTGCAACACTGATTACATTGATTGACTTCAAATTTTCAGACATCATTTTCTCCAGTGAGTGTACCGAAAAATATGACGATAATGTCATAAGCAAAAACGGCATAATATATGCTACCCTTAATTCCTTCGTAATCGACTTTTTCAGCACTTTCTCCTGAGTTCCTAATTTGCACAAAACCGCATATCTCTCTTTTTCCTCAAAAGAATCGTTATAGAGTTTCATAAACAGTATGCTGCCGCTCGCCATAACAAAAACCAGAAATACAAATACACATAAGGAATATTCAATCTTAATCCACATGATATCGTTACTGTATGGGTCGATTTTAACAAGTCCGGTATATTCTGTTTCCGTATTGACAATGATTTGTTCTAATTCATCCAATGATGCTTCGTAATTGTAAATATCCGTGATTCTGTAATTATAGGTATTTAAAACTACAGACTGCGTGCTTCCCTGTTCTGCTGCCTCCTGCTCGCCTTCAGATTTAAGCTCCTCATATACTGCATCACTGACCATATAGAAGCTTAACCTTTCCTGCAGATATCCCAGATATGGAACGGTCGTTTCGTCTATCTGGTGAAAAGTCCTTCCGCAGACACCCACGTCAGAATTACGGCTTGTAAGCAGGGATAATAAATATATATGTCTAAAACAGACTGTTTCATCATTTTTCAGATTATCATAAGGGAAAGGCAGGCCTGCATCTTCCGCCAGTTTTTTTACTTCGGAAAAAGCCAGTATTCCGTAAGTATACCCTTCGGAAAAATGACTTTTATCAAACTGCAGAAACGATATTTCAGTCCGGTAATCAATATCATTATCCATTTTTATAAGCTCATCAGCTTCTTCTCCGATATCAGGGCGGTTAGTAAGAATCTGGTAAGTGTAAGTATTCCTGAAATTCACCATATTGTCATACTGCCCCTTTGCGGCAAAAGACGCAGCAAGTGCGGTAACAGCACAAGTCAGCAGTACACAGGTCATAGCATAGGTCCTGTAATTTTTTCTCATCCTAAAAATCACGTTATTTATCCACAGATTCCTTTCTTTCTTATAAAGAAACGTTTTTTTCCCCGCAAGATACTGAAACATAAATGGAAGAAGACCGCCAAAAATCAGATATGTTCCGATTATAACAAAAACTGTGGCAATAAAAAGATTATTTATAGTTTCCATACCGCCGTCTTTTGTGGCAAGATAATATCCGTTTGCTAATGCAGCAATTCCAAGAACCATCTTAAAAAACAAAATATAAGTTTTGGTTCTGACATACTCATTCTGTCTGGCTGCGGAAATCATATCAAGTACGCTGCTTCTCACAATATTGACATATCCTTTTACGGTAAAAATCAAATACATCACCATATAGACAATTGACGTAATTATCACCGGTTTCCATGAAAATTGGAATGATATATCTACCGTAATCTCAGAAATCGCCAATAGAATCATCTGAAAAAGATGCGTAGTGACCAGACCTCCGCAAACGCCTAAAACAAGAGCTGCGACACCAATCATCGTCATTTCAAGCATATACAGTCTACCGATTCTTTGGTTGGTAAGTCCCATAAATACATAGATTCCGATTTCCTTCTTCCTTTTCACCAGAAAAACATTGGACGCATACCAGATAAAGAAAAAAGTAAAGCACCACAGCACTACTTCCAGAACATTAACGACGCTTTCTATATAGCCTTCCTTCTGCGCCAAAGAAGTAAATGTATCGGCATAAAGCAGATTAATAAAGTTAAAAATAATCATGACCGTAAAAGCAAGTGAGAGAATCATGGAAAAATAGTTCTGAAAGCTTTTCTTGAAGTTATGAAATGACAGCTTAACTAATATCATGAAAGCTCACCTCCCGCATTACTTACCAGATTCTCTTCCGATTGTTCACCAATAGAAGCCTGCATGTCAATGATACGGTCGTAGAACTCTCCCCTGCTCTCCCCTCTGCTCAGTCTACACTTCATCAATCCATCTTTTAGGAAATATACGTCCTTGGCATAAGAAGCGCAGTATGCGTCATGCGTAACCATAAGAATCGCAGTATGTTTTTTCTCATTTACTTGCTTGAAGCTATACAGTAAATCCTTGCCCGACTTTGAATCCAATGCACCGGTAGGTTCATCGGCGAAAAGAATTTTCGGCTCTGTAATAAGCGCCCGACAGACGGCTCCTCTCTGCTTTTGTCCGCCCGATAATTGATAGGGGTATTTTCTTAGATGGTCTGTCAAACCAAAAAGTCTGGCTATGTCCTCTGTTTTTTCCATGCAGGTTTTTGCAGCTACACCGTTTAATGACAGCGGCAAGGCGATATTGTCCTGCAATGTCATAGTGTCTAACAGGTTATAATCCTGAAAAACAAAGCCGATTTTATCCCTTCGCAATATGGATAATCCCTGATTGGAAATGTGCGTTATATCTTTTCCATCCAGAATAACGGTTCCCTGTGTGGGCTTGTCTATGGAAGAGAGAATATTAAGCAATGTGGTTTTTCCTGAACCGCTCGGACCCATTATGGCGATAAAATCTTCGTCAAGAATGGTAAGGTCGATTCCTTTCAGGACTTTGGTACGGAAGCCTTTGGCACCGTAGTCTTTGGTGAGGTTTTTGATTTCTACTATTTTTTTGTCGTTCATGTTCGTAATGTACTCCTTTCTGTAGGGGATTGCAAAACTCACTTTTTTCAAATAGGTCCGTTGTACAAAATATACAATCCAACGCAGGCACGCTCTCGCTACAGTTCAGCCGTAGCGGTACTAAGCTCGAAAAGACCTCGCTAAGTACCGACGGCATCACAGTACCTGCTTATGGACTTGTATATTTTGTTCAACTACGTTATAGAAATATTGAGTTGTGCAATTGCCTATTTGCAAGTATATAAGTGTGCAAATAATTAAGTTGATTTAGATAATTGCAAAACTCTATCTCAATTACCAGAACTTGGACTAAATAAACAAAAATGGGGCGTCTCTGCTCCGCAATGAGCCAC
>JAIDPH010000367.1 GCA_029062885.1 Lachnospiraceae bacterium | reverse complement strand
TGGTTTATGGCAAATATGTAGAACAAAGATGTTCTTAGTGGTCAGGTCTGACCCATTTTTCGCAGATTATAAAAATCCCCGAAGAAATAATAAATGACAGGATAATAGTACCGGACTGGATGTGGAGACAGATGAATCATAAAAAAGAAAAGTCAAAGATATGGCTTGTTTTATTTTATTCGTGCTTCGCAGTTGTGGTTATAGCTGCAGGTATACTTTTCAAAAATTACATAGACTCTCAGGCGGCAAATAGTCAGCTTGACAGCCTTCAGGCAAGTGTCAACGGTGGAGCAGATGGAAATGCTGAAGATGAAAAAGCGGTTTACATAAATGGAGACGCTCAGGAAACAACAGATGGAAATGTTTCAAATACTGCAAATGAAGAAATTCTGATGGCCAATGCAAATACTGCAATAGGGGAAATCCAAATAGCAGATGCAGAAAATAATGCAGTAGGAGGCCTAAAAGAGATAGATATATCGGAAGACATCGATATTGATGCGTCAGGTAGTGAAGTATCCGACATCGAGATATCAGATATCAAAATTTCAGATATCGAAATTCCAAAAAAGGACTTGGATTGGGATGACCTGCATGAACAAAATAAGGATATTTATGCATGGATTTATGTACCGGACACAACAGTAGACTATCCTATACTGCAGCACCCGACGGATAATAGTTACTATTTAAATCACAACATGGATGGAACTAAAGGATATCCCGGATGTATTTATACGGAAAACTTTAACAGCAAAGATTTTTCGGATATTCATACAGTGATTTACGGACATAATCTGAAAGCCAAAACCATGTTTTCATCCCTGCATAATTTTGAAAAAGATGATTTGTTTTCAAAGGAACACTATATCTATATTTATACACAGGATTATGTGTTTGTTTACCGGATTTTTGCCGCCTATGAATTCAGTGCGATCCATCTTTTGGATAATTATGATTACACCAATGAATATGTATATGCGGATTATTTGAAACAAATATATAAAACAACTGACCGGGTGGCAAATGTAAAAGAAGATATCAAAGTCACGACAGAAGATAAGATTGTCACTCTGTCTACCTGTACATCGGATCATGATTCAAACAGACGGTTTCTGGTAACAGGGGTACTGGTGAATCCTAAAGGATAGGAAATGTCATGTTAGATAAAGAAACGGTTGTTGAGAAAAAGAAGCTTGGAATCGCCGCACTTACCATGATTACGATTGCCTCAGTAGTTTTAGTGGTCATGGGAACTATTACAGTAATGCGTATGCTTGGTAAAAATTCACTGTCTATTGCCGTTGCGGGAACAAGTAATATGATACTTGGCGAAGTCGCCGGTGAAATGGAAATAAATAAAATATTATATAAAGAAGAAAGCTATGTTTTTAATGAAGATCTGGTAACGGTGCTTGTCATGGGAATTGACAAAGAAACTGTTACGACAGTTGGCGGCCAGAGCTTTACGGCTGATGAGGAAGGCGAGTTTGCGGGAGGACAGGCAGATGCATTATTCCTTATGCTTATCAATCCGCATGACAAAAATGTTAATGTAATTGCAATAAACAGAAATGCCATGGCAGAGGTGGATGTTTTTGATGAAGAGGGTAATTATCAGGGAATCTTTACGAAGCAGATTGCGCTACAGCATGGTTATGGCGACGGAAAAGAAGAAAGCTGCCTAAGACAGGTAAAAGCGGTATCCAGAATGTTTCACGGAATCCCCATTAATGCTTATGTGGCAATCAGCATGGACGCCATACCGGAGCTGAATGATGCAGTTGGAGGCATTACGGTAGAGGTGCTGGACGATATCGTATATCCGGAATATGATATGGACCTTCATCAGGGAGAAACAGTAACACTGTCTGGGGAAAAGGCATACTGGTATGTCCGCCTTCGTAACGAAAATATATTTAATTCCAATGAGCTTCGTCTGCAAAGACAGAAACAATACCTGACTGCTTTCGCAGCAGAGGCAAAAAATCAGGCTGTGTCAGATATCCGTGTAGCAGTCAACCTTTATCAGACAGTGCATAAATATATGGTTACTAATATTGACCTGAACGCATTTACATATATGGCTACGGAATATATAGGTTACAACTTTGATATGGAAAATATCTATTCCTTAGAGGGTGAAGCGATACAGGGAAATAATTTTGAAGAGTTCTATGTAGATGACGAGGCATTGCAGGAGTTAATCATAAAACTGTTTTATGAGCCGGCAGAAAACCAGTAGAAAGCGTCATAAATATGCTTCGATATCTTCCGGAGAATCTTATCTTCGGTTTTGATATAACCACATGAAGACATTAGGAGAGGAGAAATAGCAATGAAAAGAAAGTTTTTAGCAGTATTAACTGCATTGGCAGTTCTGACTATGGGTTCCATGACTACATTTGCGGCAAGCCCGACAGTAGGCACTACGGAAGCTCCTGTCAGTACTCAGCAGGCTTTGACGGCTGTGGAACCGATTACGACACCGTCTGCATACTTAAGCGTCACAACAGTGTCAGCGGGATATGATATTTCCGCAGTATCAACTACAACAGTTCAGGCAGCAGCGGTAGCGGTTCAGAATAACTTATTAAATAATATTGCAGCTATCGGATACAGACTCGGAAACGTGGAACTTGTAAATGCGGCTGCAAACCCAGGAAGCAAGGTGACAGCATCTATCCTTACCGTTGTTGAACTTAAGGCGTCAACCGCTTCTAAGGATGCATATGGAAATTATGTTGTGACTATGGCTGTTCCGGGTATTTCAGAAGGAGATGCAATTGCAATTCTCCACTATACGGGAAAAGCATGGGAAACTATTGTTCCTACAAGTACGGCAAATGGAATCGTAACATTTGCGAGCGCAAGCCTTTCACCGTATTCTGTTGTAAAACTCAGTGTGACAGGTGTTACCATGTCCCCTAAGACTGGTTCATCATTACCGGTGGCAGCAGTGATTCTTGTTATCGGCGTTGTCGGTATGGCAGTGAGCGGAAAGAGATATTTTGCATAAAATACCATGTGGTGAATTTATAAGCATAAGTCTGGCGGGGCATTTACTCCGCCAGAACGATTGTTATTACTTAATTAAGGAATGCAATGAATACTCATGAAAAAGGTTTTGATCATAACGACCATAAGTGGCTTCCTGCCGCAGTTTGAAAAAAATAATGTAAAGCTACTACAAGAAGCAGGATGTGAGATTCATTATGCATCCAACTTTAGGAATCCAATCTATGATTTTGACAAAGCAGACCTAAAAGCGCAGGGAATCAGACTGCATCAACTAGATATTGCCAAAAGCCCATTGAAACTTAGAACAAATCTACGCGCAGTCAGACAGCTTCTCCACATAATTAATGAAAATGATATTGACATTATCCACTGCCATAATCCCATGGGAGGAGTCGCAGGACGTGTTGCGGCATGTCTGTGCAGGAAAAAGCCTTATGTAATTTATACGGCGCATGGATTTCATTTTTATAAAGGTGCGCCTAAGAAAAACTGGCTGTTGTTTTACCCGGTGGAATGGCTGCTCATTCACCTGACAGATATCATTGTAACCATTAATAGTGAAGATTACGAAAGAGCGAAGAAACTCCCGATTAAAGTCAAAGAGAATGTGTTTCAGATACATGGCGTGGGAGTTGACCCGGGACGCTTTGCCCCGAAAAGAGAGATTGGTAAAGTAAAACGTACAGAATTGGATATACCGGACTCCGCATTTCATATTGTGACAGCGGCGGAGCTTAATGATAATAAGAATCAGAAAGTAATAATTGAAGCAATCAGTACATTACCGCAGACGGATATTTATTACAGTCTCTGCGGAAAGGGTTCGGGAGAAAAGGCTTTAAGAAAGCTGATAAAAGAAAAAGGACTTGAAAACAGGGTAAGGCTGTTAGGATTCCGTACGGATATGGAAGAAATCTTACAGACAGCCGATTGTTTTGCCTTCCCTTCCTATAGGGAAGGATTCGGAGTCGCAGCAGTGGAAGCGCTGTTATGCGACGTAGTGCTTGTGGCTTCAGATAACCGCGGCACAAAGGAATATGCCGTAAACGGAAAAAACGCTTATATTTGTAAAGCGGACAGTGTACAGGAGTTCGCACAGGCTATTGAGACTTTATATATGAATAAAGAATTACGTGGAAAAATGTCGCAAGACTGCAGAACTTCTGCAATGAAGTTTACAGTCGGAGAAGTAGAAAAAACAATGAAAGAAGTGTATAACAAGGTATTAAATGCTTGGCATTGAATACCTGGCATTGAATGCCTGAGTGGAAAGAGGGAGACGATGAAACAGCCGCTTGTTTCTGTCATCATGGGTGTATTTAACCAATGGGATGAAAAAGTATTGAAAGAGTCTGTGGACTCTATATTGAAGCAGACATATTCAAATCTGGAATTTATCATATGGGATGACGGTTCCCATCCGGAAGCAGCCAAGATTATTCAAAAGCTTGACGGACTTGATGAGAGAATCATCGTGGCAGGAAAAGAAGAAAACAGGGGACTTGCTTATAGCCTGAACGAATGTATCCGTCTGGCAAAGGGAAAATACATAGCGCGCATGGATGCGGATGATATTTCCAAACCTTTGCGTATCGAGAAGCAGGTAGCATTTCTGGAAACACATCCGGAATACGGCTGGTGTGGAACAGATGCAGAACTGTTTGATGAAAACGGCGTGTGGGGACTGAGACCCATGCCGGAGATTCCGAATCTAAAAGACTATTTTTATTATTCACCATATATACACCCTTCTGTTATGTTCAGGGCAGAGCTGTTTGATGAAAATATGGGATATTTGGCGTCAGAAGAAACGCTCAGGTGCGAAGATTATGAAATTTTCATGAATCTGGCGATACGTGGACAAAAAGGGTATAACCTGAAAGAAAATCTCTTTTGCTACCGTGAGACGAGAGACTCATATAAAAAAAGAAAAGTGAAATTCCGTCTGAATGAGGCAAAGATAAGGTATAAAAACTATAAAAAAATGGGAATTTTATTTCCAATCGGCTGGATATATGTATTCCGCCCGATTGCGGCATGCCTGATTCCCACAAAAGTACTGGAGTTTATGAAACGTCATGAGGGAAGCCGCCATAAAAGAGCAGAAGGCATACCAAAGAAGGCTGGAGTATTACAGAACCAGTCTTAAAGATAATCATATACATATGCTGGCGGTTGATGCCTGCATGAAAAGCTATAACAAAAATCAAAGTAAAAACGTCGCAGAGCATCAAAAGGTGCGTGAGGAAATTTTCGTGCATGTGTGGCTGCCTGTTATAACGGAATATGTGGAATGGGTGCTTGATGAAGCCATAAAATCCGGTAAAAAGAGACTCTATTTTCTTGCAAGAGACGGCTACATGATGTACCTGATGGCGGAGAAAATAGTAAGGGAAAGGAAGCTCGAAATAGAGCTTAAATATCTAAAAGTATCAAGATTTGCCATTAGGAATGCAGAATACTTCTTTATAGGGAAAGATGCACTGGATACTTTGTGTGTTGGTGGAATTGATATAACTTTTGAAAAGATTATGAAGAGAGCAAACCTCACAGAAGAAGAGGGGCGTCATATTGCAAGGCTGACAGGACGAACAGAGACCTATAAAACGCCATTGAATTACAGACAGCTTCGGAAACTGAAAGAAGATTTGTCACGGATAGAGCTGTTGTTTATATATATCAAAGAACACTCCAAGACCTGCTACGAAACTACGGCAGCGTATTTAAGACAGGAAGGATTATTAGAGCCGGTTTCGTATGCTATTGTGGACAGCGGATGGGTAGGGAGTTTGCAGCTTAGCCTGCAGAGGGTGCTTGCGCATGAAGCTTCGAGGGATATAAGACTGCAGGGGTATTATTTTGGAATATATGAAAGACCAAAAGGAACCGATGCAGAGCAGTACAAGGCGTTTTATTTTGGTGAAAAGGATGTATGGAAAAAGGTAAGATTTGCTAACTGCTTGTTTGAGACGGTCTTGTCTGCACCGGAAGGGATGACTTGTGGGTATGGGATGATGCCCGATGAGAAGATTCTGAATGAAATACATAGTCAGGCGCATGTATATACAGCATTTGAATGTGACGTAAAAAATCCAAATGCAGAAATTTTAGGACGTTTTTCTGAGTTGTTATCGGAATATGTGTCTGACTATATAGAAGCAGCATATGTAGAGTCAGCAGCAAATATAACGTCAGCGGCAGAATCATTGGAATCATCGGTATCGACGGAATCATCAGTAGTGCTGGAAACCTTAGTAGATAATTTAACCGTCATTCATAAAAGTAAGAAGAAAAGTGTAAGATTTGTGGCAAGACTTCTAGAGCCCATGATGGGAAACCCTACAATGCAGGAGGCTAAGGCATTTGGAGAACTGCTTTTTTGTGATGATGTACTGGAACTTAACTTGCAGTCGGTAGCGGCTATGTGGGATGAAGAACAACTGCGAGAGAATCGTTTTTTGTATAAAGTGTTAAACAAGTTGAATCTTAAACCTGCCGGATTGAATGAGAGCGCATGGCCGGAAGGCAGTATAGCAAGACTTGGGATAAAGACTGAAATGAATATGAGACAGCAACGGCTGTATAAGAGCCTTATGTATATAAGAAAGGCAGTTTGCAAGTGAAAGCAGAAAATAATGGTTATAACAGCGATATCAGACAATACATATTCGTAATCCGTGAATTGACAGCAAGAGAGATAAAGCGTAAGTACGCCAGAAGCTCTTTGGGGATTATATGGAGTGTGCTAAATCCGCTTCTTAATATGGTTGTCATGTCACTGATTTTTTCCACAATGTTTAGGCGTTCCATCGAAAATTTCCCGATTTATTACCTGACCGGACAGATTTTCTGGACGCTTTTCAGTGGAGCAACCAATTCGGCAATGACGGCGCTGGTAGACAATAGAAACCTGCTGATTAAGGCTAAGCTGCCCAAGCAGACTTTTGTATTATCGAGGATTTATACAACACTTGTAAATTTCGGATATACCTGTATAGCTTATGTGTTGATGTTAGTCATATTCCGAATTAAACCGACATTTGCAATGCTGCTGTTTCCGTTAGCCGTTGTTTTTATGCTTATGATTTCTATCGGAGTGAGTTATATCCTGTCGGTAGTATACGTTTTTTTTGCAGATGTGAAATATCTGTATTCCGTGTTTCTTACGCTATGGATGTATATGTCAGCGCTTTTTTACCCTATTTCAGGGCTGCCCGAATCGATGCAGAAATTTATCGGCTTCAATCCTATTTATCTGGTCATAGCATTCGCGAGAGAATGCGTAATGTACGGTAAAGTGCCGGATGTCATGATTTGGGTTAAACTGGTATGCTGGAGCCTGGGGATCATGTGGCTGGGGTTAGCAGTTTTCAAACGCGGAGAAAATCAGGTCATGCAGAGAGTTTAATAGGTTTAGTTGTGAAGGTAATTCTATGAAAGCAAAGCGTAAATTCAGGGTGGCAGCGCTGCTAATCGCTGTTATCTTAGGGGTCTTCGTAAGACCGTTATATGTATATGCAGCGGATGCGACGGTAACCTTTGGCTCGAATTGGTATACTAAAAAGAGCGGAGATACTTTCCCGGTGGGTGTATACCTGACAGCAAACGCAGCAATCGGTGATTATCATATAGAAATTAAATATGACAACCTGCGTCTTGAATACGTAGACGGCGCCGACACAGCAGATGAGGAAAACGGAGTACTTATACTTGAAGGGAACCAGAACAGCAGGGAGATTAAGTTCTGGGTCAGGTTCAGGGCAATCAGCGGCGGCGAGGCTTATATTGAAATAGCCTCTGCGGAAGCCACATTGCGGGATAGTGCGGATGGTGAGGTTTTTAATATCACTGAATATGATAGTGCGCCGGTTCATTTAAGCGGAGAGGATACGGCAGCAGAGATTGAATCACAGATGGCGGCTGAGGCTGAGAGGGCGGAAGTTGAACAGGCGGTAGAGGAACAGGGTAGTACAGAAACAGGACAGACTGGTCAGGAAGCAGGAGAAGAATGGGAAAGTAGTGAGAATGGAGATAATTTCGGGATAGATGGACAGGGCGAAAATGAAGCCGGAGATGATGCCGATGATGGAGAAAACGGCGGAAACAATGAAACAGTACAGACCAGACAGGAAAAACGGTATTTTTTTATTTTTAATATTTATTTTATAATTGCACTTGCAATAATTTTGCTCATCGTGATTGTAGAGATGGTCGTATGGTTAATCATTAAGAGTGCCAGAGCAAAGCGCAAGAGGAAAGAAGAAAAGCAGAAAAAAATAGAAGAAAAACGGAATAGATACCGCAAGGCTTCACACAGCCGTATAGAGAATGTAAGGCAAAATGCGGATGGAGTAGATGAAGTAGAGCTGATTGATTTTGACTTTGAAGAAGCAGAGACAAGCACAGAAGCAAAACGAGCGAAGCGGAAAAAAGAGCTTATAAACCAGATGAATGAAGAGGAATATGAGCTGGAATGGCAGAAGGGAAGGCCGGTTATCAAAGTCAAAGACGTGACCATGGAATTCAGGCTTTCTTCTGTAAATCCGTCAGGGTTGAAGGAATACATAGTACAACTGTTAAAAAGAGAAGTATCCTACCGCAGACTGTATGCCCTTTATCATGTGTCTTTTAATGTATACAAGGGCGAGGTAATAGGCGTGATTGGGACCAACGGTTCCGGTAAATCCACGTTGCTTAAGATTGTATCAGGGGCTCTTAAGCCTACCAGCGGACATGTGGAAATCGCAGGCCGCAAGAAGGTGCAGCTCCTGACTATCGGTACAGGTTTCGATATGGAGCTGACTGCCAGAGAGAACGTATTCTTAAACGGTTCTATTATTGGCTACAGGAAGGAATTCTTAGAGGAGCATTATGATGAAATCGTGGAGTTTGCAGAGCTTCAGGATTTCATGGATGAGAAGGTCAAAAACTTCTCAAGCGGTATGGTCAGCCGCCTCGGCTTCGCCATTGCGACAGCAGGCGACGCAGCGGAAATTTTGATTTTAGATGAGATTTTAAGTGTCGGGGATGAATTTTTTAGGAAGAAGAGTTTGAAGAGGATAAAAGAGATGATACATGGTGGAAGTACGGTGCTGATGGTGAGTCATAGTATGGGGACGATTCTGGAGAACTGCACGCGGTGTGTCTGGATTGAGAAAGGGGAGCTGCAGATGGCGGGAGACCCGAAGGTGGTTTGTGAGGAGTATCGGAGGATGAATGGGTAAGGAAGTATGCTAAATGGGGAAGTAATATGCACAAAGAAGAAAAAACTTTAAATATTATTCTCAAAGAATATGACAATGGAAAAATTAGTAAAGTCAGTTTGAGACGATATTTAAGAAAGATGACTGATCAACAAATAATAGCTGCAGTTGGTATGGCTGAGATGCCTAAAATCATTTGGCTATTGGAAACGAAACATAAAAGAAAAGCACAGCTTATACCAATAGAAAAAGATGTAATGCTGAGAATAGCCGATACTAATGTTGCAAATATGTCATTTCAGGCGGTTATGCTCCATTTTCTCACTGTAAAGGATCAAATAATACATATTGAAGGAAATATATCGGTCCCGGCAGAGCTTAATAAAACTCATGATTTTTATGCAAAAGTAAATGGTAAAAAGTTAGAGGTTAAACAACAGGATTGTGGGTTGGATTTAAAATTGGGGAATGAGATATATGAAATAAGAACAGCATTTTCCATGGATATACCCTTAAAAGAACAACAGTATATTATTGAATTCTTTAATTTAATTGATGGAATAGAATGCAGCTATTCAAGGATTAATTCTTTGCGATTTGCACCTGTAGCAGATAACATTAAAGGACAATATTATGCGATAGATGACTGGATAATTCAAATATCAGGAAATCAGATAGTTTGCCAAATGTCAGATGCAAAAGAAATATCAGAATATGAGGAAAACTATCAAAAAGAACTTGGACTTCTGCAAAGTGAAAGTGCAGACTGGGCGATAGAGCTTCGCCAAAAGTATTTTGAGCGTGTAAAGCAAAAAAGAAAACCTTTATGGTTGATCATGGACAGAAGCAACAGAGCGGATGATAATGGTGAAGTCTTTTTCAAATATATGCAGCAGCACAGAGAGGTGGATACATATTTTGTTATAGATGAACAAAGTAAAGATTACAAGAGACTTCAAGCAATCGGAAGGGTAATTCCTCTATATTCCGAGGAACACTATTTATTGGCATTATTGGCGGATTGTGTGATATCATCACAATGCAATGGTTATGTGGAAAATCCTTTCTGGGAGAATGCAGAGTATTTTAGAGATATATATCATAGACCACAACTTATTTTTTTACAGCATGGTGTGATAAAGGATGACATGAGTCCTACATTAAACAGGTTTCATACAAATCTAAGGGGATTTGTGACAAGTACGAAGGCAGAGTATCAGTCTATATTAGAATATCCGTATTATTTCAATAAGGAAAATATCTGGTTAACAGGACTGCCTGTATTTGATGAACTAAGGAATAATAAACAGAGATATATTGTAATAGCTCCGACATGGAGAAAAGATTTGATGCATCAGCAATGGGATGAAGAAAGACATGAGATGGTATGGGTTCCTAAGGGAGACATAAAAGCTTCCACTTATTATAGAACGTATCGTGAACTTATAAAGGATCCTATATTGAAAAAATACTGTCAGAAAAATGATTATAAGCTGGCTTTTAAACCACATCCACTGATGGAACGATTTATTACTGATATTGTAGATGGTACGGATGTACAGCTAATGGGAGAGGATATTTCATACAGGGATATGCTTAGTATGGGCAGCTTAATGGTTACAGACTACAGCAGCATAGCATTTGAATTTGTTTATTTGGGTAAGAGTATTCTTTATTATCAGTTTGACAGGAAAAGATTCTTTAATTCTCATACATATCGTAAGGGATATTTTGATTATGTGAGGGATGGATTCGGCGAGGTATGCAGCCGTAAAGGAGAATTGATTCGCTGTCTTATCAGTTATATGGAAAATGAATGTATGGTAAAGGATAAATACAAGAGACGAATGCGGCAGTTGTATC
This sequence comes from Lachnospiraceae bacterium, assembly GCA_029062885.1. Lineage (GTDB taxonomy): Bacteria > Bacillota > Clostridia > Lachnospirales > Lachnospiraceae > UBA3282. Next base: position 6,366 of record JAIDPH010000367.1, on the reverse strand, counting down.
CGTTTCATGGCGGAGCATGTGAAAGGTTATATATGCATATAAGGCGAATTACAGCAGGAGAGGGGTAAATAGTGATGCATTCAATATAGATATATTGTAGTACTTTAGTTTGAGTAAAAATAGAAATACAGGTTGGATGATTTATATATTTGAGTATAGAGGTTCAAGTTCATAATATAAAAAGATGATAAACAATCTTTGAAATAGACAGCAATTATTGAGTGAGAAGATATACGAATGAATAACGTAGGAAGGAAACTAAATAAATGAATGTCACAGATAATGCATTTCAACTTATTGATATAAAAGTGGAATTAAATCATGCGTTGCTTATTATAGCGCTTAAAGCAGATGATGAAACGAGCGGAGTATATCTCAATACTTATTATGAAGGCTTATATATTGGTACTATATCCTCAAAATATAGTGTATACGCAGAAGTTAAAGATGAATACATAGTGGGAGAACTTTTATACGATACTATAAGGGAGTGCGCATCAAAACAATCGGAGAAAACCAAAAGACTTTGGGTAAGATGTAGAGTTGGTAATACATATATTGATCACGCTGTCGATATATGCATTGAAGAAATAGAGATAGCCTTTAGTCATATGGAAGACTTCATATTTAGTAAAAATAGCAATTTGGAATTAAGCATTAACTATTGCGATAAAACAACATTAATGAAAAATCCTCCTTGGATTTTCAGGGATATCAGGGATATCAAGATAGCTGTAACTGAAAATGGAGTTGCTATAAGTGCCACAGTAAGAGGGGGATTAGCAGGGGAACTGTGTCTTGCGTGGAAAGAATCTAAGACTAATGAAATATATTATTTCCATCCTGAGTATATTTTAGATAATTCGATAGGATACATCCTCTCAAAAGACGAAATGAACAAGTTTTTCAATATTAAAGCAAATAGTTTGTCTTTTGAGTGGATTATGGTTGATGTGGAAGGTAATCAGTACAAGCTGTATCTTGATAATGAAATTGATTCTGTAGATAGATTTTTACCCGTAGATGATTATTGTGCACAATTATACAAGGGTAAAGAGAATGACCTTTGTATGTATATGAATACCTCGCTGCTCTTTAATTATTCTGGGATTGCATATGATGGAAATGGAATTAGGTTAGAGTTTAGTAAGCGATCATATAATCTGATATTGCTATCTGTAGTGATGCGGCGTGTTAACACGGATATTGAATATCAACTTCCTTTTGAGGTTGTTTCGGAAGATGAGAGTAAGGTGACATATGATATAAGACTTAATTTTGGCGCTGGTGAAGATGAAGACGGATTTAGTTTGGGAATATATCAGTTTTTTGTCGAATTAAGTGATGGTTTTATAAATGAACTATATCCACTTAGACTATTTCGGTCTAAACCGATACCAGAAAATACTTATCTTATATTTACACATCCTTATTCTGTTATAGGAGGGCACTATTATAATTGCCTTTTCTATAATGACCCATCCAATAATCTTAAATGTAATATTGTTCAGAAACGCATGAGGTTACAACTTTCAGGGGTAATAGCTGAGGAAGAAAAAATATGCATATCATATAGATTGAAAAAAGAACCATACTTTGATACTGTTTCAGAAATCAGATTGGTTGCAGAAAATGGTGATTCCAAGACTATAAATTACGCCGGTGAACTCAGCATCGATGGTCAATACGAGATAACAGGCTGTATGTCAATATCGCTTGAGTGGATGTATAAGTTAGGAATCAACTGTATATTTCGGCCAGAAATCTGTTTTAATGATCGAAAAGACGGGCTGCTGATTGAGAATAATTATTTCAGACCTGCGGTTACAAATAGGGAATTGTGTAGTTTTTCTGTTCTGAATAAGCTCAGTGACAGTATATATAGGAGGCTTTGGGGAGAACACATAAATGGTTCTTACATACTTGGGGTAACTGAGGATGCTGGTTTATTTACTTTGGTTGGAATGTGGCTTTATGAAAATGACAAACTTTGTATCCGTATTGAATGGTCGGATGATAACGCTAAAGAGAAGTATCATGATAAAGATATTACTTTATACTTAAGGGATGTTATTACTGGAAAACAGATAGGATTTGACCGTGAATTGGCGGTTGAAAATGAAATAATATTCAGGGTACCTTTATCAGAAGTAAATATAAAAGAATTTCTTGTTGTAGGGGTCATGCCAAATGGAGTTGTGTCCTATATCGAGAATACTTTAGCGACTTATACACTTTTTTCAAATGCTACATCGAAAAAGGTTAGCTTATTAAAGGTTTGTGGTTCCCTGCATATTTGTGTAGAGGAAATGCTTTTATATGAAAATGCAGAAAAGGTGGCTGAATGTCAGAAGATTATTGTCAGAGCAAGAGAGGAAAAAGAAAGAAAAAGTAGAAGAATTTGGTTGATAGGTGAGAATTACGGACTCTCTGCGAGAGATAACGGATTGGCTTTTTTTGAGTATTGTCTGAAACATAAAGATAATATAGCTGCTGAGGTTTTCTTTGTTACGAAAGAAGAAAATGAGGATATGGGAGTATTGAAACAATATAAGGAACACTTACTAATATATGATTCCCGTGAGCATATTTACTTTGATGAAATGACAGAAATTTATTTGGTGGCTCATGGTATACGAGATGTGATGCCGTCTTTATACCACAACAGTATAAAAGTATTTAGAAAAAATATTATTTATCTTCAGCATGGGGTTATTGCAATGAAAAGGATAGGAATTAATAATAAATCATATGGAGGTAGTATATTAAAAATATTGGTATCATCTCAGCAAGAGAAAAACTTTTTGATTGAAGGAAAACAATTTTGGGAAGAGCAGGTCGCTGTCACAGGACTGGCTAGGTTTGATAAATTATGTAACAATGTGAGTCAAACCAACAAATATATATGGATAATGCCTACATGGAGAGATTGGTTGGTAGCATCTGAAAGAGAGTTTGTTAACTCTGATTTTTATGCACAATATAGTGAAATTCTTGGTAGTCCGATGTTGATCGAGGAATTAAAAAAGAATGGTCAACAATTATTGTTTACTCTTCATGTAGAATTTGAAAAGTATAAAAGTTATTTTGAAAAATTTGAAAACGAAGTAGTTCATATTTCAGATATGCACGAGAAGAGCATAACAGAGCGAATTAGTGAATGCAGTATGATTGTGACAGACTATAGCAGCATTGTGTTTGACGTTATTTATCTGGGTAAACCTGTATTGTTTTTTCAATATGATCAGGATATTTATAGTAAGTATAGAGGCAGCTATATAAATTTGGATACAGATCTTCCGGGAGAGGTGACTCATAGTTTGGATACATTTATTGAAGCCTTAATAAGGGAGATAGAAAATGGTTTTATTGTTGAAGATAAATATTGTGCAAGAGCAAAAAAATACTTTGACCATTTGGATAAGCAAAATTGTGAAAGAATATATAATTTGATACTTGAATGTCGGGAGGAAATAGCAGATGAATACTAAACTTCGTTTTCTGGTTTACAATGCGTATGGAATTGGTGGAACGGTTAAAACAGTATTCAATTTTGCAGATTATTTTCAAAATACAGGAAGATATGATGTTGAAATAATGAGTGTCAGGAAAACCCTAGATACACCTGTGCTATATCTTAATCCCAAAGTGAAAATTAATTTTATGCAAGATGCCAGGAAAAAGGCGATATATACAGAAGAAGAAAAGGATTTGTTATCAAAACCAAGTGTCTTGATTAATCAGGATGAAGATTTGTATTCCTTTTTTAATGCTTATACGGATAAAAAATTAAGAGAATATTTGGAGGGATTACATGAAGGGGTACTTATTACAACTAATCCATCATTCAATGTACTTGCAACAGCCTTGGTAGATGAGTGTGTATTAAGGATTGGGCAAGAACATAAATCGTTTGTGGATTACACGACGGAAATCCAGAAGATGATTAGAAATAACTACGGCAAGCTGGACTCATTAACAATTCTTACAGAGCGAAATAAGCATGTATATGAGAGAAAAATCTGTGGGGAATTACCTATATATGTATTGGGAAATGGAACAAGGCGCTTGTCATATCGTACCAATTTAAAGAATCATGTCATTGTGGCGGCAGGAAGATATGCTAAACAAAAGGGATTTGACTTATTGATAGAAGCATTTGCATTAATTGCGAATGAGTTCCCAGATTGGAGATTAAAAATATATGGAGAGGGCTCTTTGGTAAAGGATTATGTTAAACTTATTCATAAATACAATCTTGAAGGGCAGATTGTGTTAGAGCCAGGTAGTGACCAAATGAATGAGAAGCTGTCAGAGGCATCAATGTATGTATGCTCTTCTTATTATGAACCTTTTGGCATGGTAATAATTGAAGGATTTGCTATGGGGATTCCCTGTGTGTCCTTTGCTTGTGATGGACCTAGAGAAATAATCACAGATGGATATGATGGAATTCTTGTTCCAAAAGAAGATGTTGCAGAACTTGCGAAGGCAATGGAGAGAGTAATGTCTGATGAAAAATATAGAATGGAGCTTGGAGCGAATGCATATGAGACATCAAAGAAATATGATATCAATATTATTGGTGATAACCTGAGAAAGATTATTGAAACTGAATTAAATGAGAAAAAGAATACTCAAGTACTAAATGATGAGAAAAAAAACATAGTGAGTTCTTTATCGGTTGATAATATAGGTGATGATATTCAGAATAGCACATATGCTAAAATGATAGATATGGCATCTGAGGGCAGGGTAGGGTTTTCTACTATTTGGAAGATGTTTAGCGGATGGTTGAAATATAAGATTTAAATATAGCTAAAGCGGAAATAGCAATTACTAAATTGCGGAATCCAAGAAAAAAACTGTTTAAATACATATCTTCCATGATAGTGATTGAGCTGGATGCTTCTATATGATATTCCAGCCCTTTTTGTATTTATAACAGCATGCGTCAACGTAAGTCAAGAGTATGTGAAGTTTTCCACCTGTCTTTATAAAGTTAAAAATTATGTATGAAGTTTGAGTATAGGGTAAAATAGTGAAATTATTTAAGATTATATCCTGTTAGTTACGTGCTGATAATCGTGAATTGCAATCCGAGATTCCCCTCTGAAGGGGAAAGATAATTACAAACAGAATAAAAGATACCAGTGAAACTGGCAGTACAAAGACAGATGGAGAATAAACCACCTGTCTTTTCTGTTATACTGGAAGCTGCCGGCGGGGAAAGGAGAGACATAACATGGCGAAGTTTTTAAACTATGAAGACCGTCTGGAGATAGAGAAAGGATTAAAAGAACATCAGACCTTTACTGAGATAGGGAAGAGGCTCGGAAGGGACAGGACTACCATAACCAAGGAGGTCAGGAATTATAGTGTGGAACGGGATACCGGATGCAGCGAATTAAAGAAATGTACGCTGACCAAGACTATCTATGATGCACTGGAGGCTCAGAGGAGAGCACCAGCAAAGATATTGGAATCCAGGAGCGGAATCCTTTCCACAGAAGGAGAGATTGCAAGGCTTAATGAGATACTGGTGCCGTTATTAAGGCATGGACAGTCAATCCACCAGATCTACCTGAACAACAAAGACGAACTGATGTGCAGTGAAAAGACGCTCTACAACTACATAGACGGGTGTCTGTTCGATATCCGTAACATAGACCTGCCGAGAAAGGTAAAATACTGCCCAAGGTATAAGGAGCCGGAGTTAAAGATAGACAGGGGCTGCCGTGTGGGAAGGAATTACCACGATTATGAAGTGTATATGGAGAAACACCCGGACACAGCAGTGGTGCAGATGGATTCGGTGATAGGGAGCAAAGGAGGGAAAGTGCTGTTGACCATCTACTTTGTGAACGTATCACTGATGCTGGGATTCCTTAGGGAAGCAAACACATCAAAGTCGGTAACAGATATCTATGACGACTTATACCACCGTCTGGGAGGGCAGGATTTCCGTAAGCTGTTTCCGGTGATACTGACAGACAATGGGAGTGAATTCTCCAATCCGAAATGCATAGAGAACGGGCCGGATGGAAAAGGCTTCCAGAGGACAAGGATATACTACTGCAATCCAAGTGCACCGTACCAGAAAGCGGAGATCGAAGTAGGACATGAATTCATCCGGAGGATCATACCTAAGGGAAAAAGCTTTGATGAGCTGACGCAGGCAGATATCGACCTGATGATGGACCACATCAATTCATACAGAAGAAAGAAACTGAACGGAAAAAGCCCGTATGAAGCATTCTGCTTCTATTACGGAGAAGAACTGGCGCAGAGGCTGGGATGTCACGAGGTTGGCGCCAACGACATCAATCTTACGCCAGGACTTCTAAGAAAGTAACCGGATAAAAA
>JAIDPH010000366.1 GCA_029062885.1 Lachnospiraceae bacterium | reverse complement strand
AAATATGGCTGGAAAAGAAAGAACACTTATGTCTTATACACCGGAAATCAAAGTAATGGATTGTACGCTGAGAGATGGCGGACTGGTAAACGATTTTTATTTTACAGATGAATTTGTAAAGGATTTATATAAGGCAAATATTAAAGCCGGCGTTGATTATATGGAGTTTGGATATAAGGCGTCAAAAGAAATGTTTGACGAAAGCAAATTCGGAAAATGGAAATTCTGTAATGATAAGGATATACGGGAAATAGTCGGTGATAACAAGACCGATATGAAAATATCCGTTATGGCAGATGTGGGTCGCTGTGATTATAAAAAAGACATAATCAATAAAAAGGACAGCCCGGTGGATCTTGTCAGAATTGCGACATATATTAATACAATTCCGGCAGCAGTGGCAATGATTGAGGACTGTACGAAGAAGGGATACGAAACAACAGTTAATATTATGGCGATTTCCAAATCTAATGATGTGGATATAGATGCGGCGCTTGAGCTTTTATGCCAGAGCAGCGTGGGTTGTATCTATCTGGTTGACAGCTATGGTTCTCTTTATCCGGAACAAATCTGCAGACTTTCGGATAAGTATCTGGAAATTGCGGATAAGTACGGAAAAAAGGTGGGCATTCATGCGCATAATAATCAACAGCTTGCATTTGCCAATACTATTGAAGCACTACGGCGTGGCGTAAGCTATCTGGACGCTACCGTAAGCAGTTTAGGACGCGGTTGCGGTAACTGTCCGAGCGAGCTTCTGCTAGGTTTTCTTAAAAACCCTAAATATACCATCAATCCGTTGCTGCAGTTCATTGAAAAGCATATCGTGCCAATGAAAGAATCGGGAGTAGTATGGGGTTATGATGTACCTTATCTTTTAACAGGAATTTTGAATCAGCATCCTAAGACAGCGATTCAGTTCACGAAAGAGAACAGAAAAGACTACCATAATTTCTATCTTGAACTGCTGGATAATTTCTAAGATTAAAACGGGTACTCCTGGTATTAATAGGAGTACCCGTTTAACATATTTGTTTTATTAGCTTTTTTTAGAATATATTTTTTCCAAATTTTCAACCTTAGCCCCCATATTCACCAGCATGGCATCTAAAAGGGTAATGGCAGCCATCGATTCCACAACCACGACTGCTCTTGGTACGATAATAGGGTCGTGCCTGCCCTTTATGGCTATTTCAATATTTTCCCCATGCTTGTTGACGGTCTGTTGTTTACTGAAAATAGAAGGAGTAGGTTTCACATAGGCGCGTAAAATAATTGTGGAGCCGTCGCTTATGCCGCCTAAAATACCGCCCGCATGGTTGGTTATTTTGGTTACTTCACCACTCTGCATGGTAAATGCATCATTATTTTCAGACCCTTTGCGTACTGCAACCTGTGTGCCATCCCCGATTTCTATGGCTTTTACTGCGCCGATAGACATAATGGCTTTAGTAAGGTCAGCATCCAGTTTATCAAAAACGGGTTCGCCGATTCCGGCAGGAACTCCGTTTATTATGCATTCAATAATACCGCCTGCCGAATCATATTGTTTCATACAGTCAGCAAGATAGGCTTCGGCTTTTTCTGAAGCTTCATAATCCGGCATACAAGTTGGCGTGTCAAGAATTGCTTGCTTATCAAAACGGGAATCATCAATTGTCACAGGACCGATAGAGCGCGTATAGGCTGTCAAAGTAATACCGAGGTTATTTAATAATTTGGACGCAATAGCGCCGGCAGCGACGCGTCCAATTGTTTCTCTTCCGGAAGAACGTCCGCCACCGCGATAGTCCCTGAATCCGTATTTGGCATCAAAAGTATAATCTGCGTGTCCGGGGCGGTAGTATTCAGCAATCTCACTGTAATCAGCGGAATGCTGGGAAGTGTTATGTACGATTATGGAAATCGGAGTGCCCGTTGTTTTTCCCTCAAAGACACCGGATAGGATTTCTGCTTTATCCGCTTCCTTTCTGGGAGTGGATATTTTAGTTCTGCCTGGCTTACGGCGGTCCAGAAAAATTTGGATATCGTCCTCGGAAAGCGGCAGTCCTGCCGGACATCCGTCTATTACAACGCCTAATGCTTTTCCATGAGACTCCCCCCATGTTGTAATCTGAAAGAGCTTTCCGTAAGATGAACCAGCCATGATAAAAATCCTTTCCAAATAAAATCTTAATTCTGATAGGAGTATATCATATTTTTCTTTATAAAGAAAGATAAGAAAACATAAAGTTCACTTAAATGTAAAGATTTGCATGAAAAATGAATAATGATGTTGTTATTTAAAGTTTTTCATGTTAGAATGACAAAAAAATTAAAAATAATACAAAGTTTCGTAATAACCTAAGATTTTCCAAAGAAAGGAGCCTTATAGTGATAGAGAATAGGGAAGCCCGCATAGCATTATGCAAATGCAAAGAGGGCAAGAAAACGTATGGAGTCCGTTTTGAAAAGATGAGCAACGGATGGAAATATACATGGGCATTTCCGGTAAAAGAAGCTTCTGCCAAAAGAGAAGGGTATGATGAGACAAAGATTGTGGGCGATATTGCTCCGACTGTAGACTATCCGGGCTGTCCATTTTGCGGAACGAAGCGTTTCGTAATCTGTGTTTGCGGGAAATTAAACTGTAACAACACAACAGGTGCGTCATCTCATTTTACCTGTAATTGGTGCGGAGTGTCAGGTGTGTTGGATGAAGGATATGATGGCTCCGGATTTGGGTCAGGTAATGATATATAAATCAATATTTACATAAAAAAATAAAAAATTGTGTACAAATGAAAATTATGTGATATTATATAAATTAGGTGTTTTATATTTTGAAAGCGGTGCACAAAAAGATGAAGAAAACTTTTCGTGAAAAAGTTGTCAACAAATTTAGCGGTATCATGAAGAAGAACAGGTTATTAAAATATCCCTGTCTTTTTGTGATGACTGTAATACTAACTATATATTATATATGCATGCATTTTGCAACAAATGTAAAAAGATATGTATGTATCGCATTTTCTTTAGTGTTTTTTATGTCAAGCTGCAGTTTCTCCTTTGCTGTTTTATCAGGACAGCAGGGATTTATTAATGCTCAGGAAACATACAATGCGATTGTGGAAGATTCCGACGTAGAATTGGCAGTTGAAAAGGAAGTAACGCCTGATGAAAGCTTACTGCCTGATACTGATGGAGCGCTGCATGAGTTCGCAGATTCAGAGGAAACTGATGGTACGGATTTTTATACTCTGGATGATATTTTGGAAGATACGCAGTCCTATGAATATGGAAATGAAAACGTGGATAATTCGGAGGAAGAGATATCTGAAGAAGTAATGCCGGAAGAACAAGAACCGGTCTTTGACAGCAGTGACTGGCGGCTGGTGCTGGTTAATAAGCAGCATCCTATACCGGATGACTATAGTTTTAGTCTGGGTATTATTAAAGACTATATGAGATGTGATAAGAGGATTATAGCAGATACAATTGCCATGCTTCAGGCAGCAAAAGAGGATGGTATTACACTTCAGATTCAATCCCCATACAGGACTGATGACAGACAGGAATATAATTTTAACAAAAAAATAAAAATGTATATGAGTCAGGGATATTCCTATATGGATGCTTATAAAACAACGTCACAGGTGGTTACCGTACCGGGTGCGAGCGAACATCAGATTGGATTGGCACTGGATATCACATCGGATACCTATACCCAATTAGAAAGAGGTTTCGGAGATACAGAGGCTGGGAAATGGCTGGTAGAGCATAGCTGTGAGTATGGATTCATTCTTAGATATCCTGAGGGTAAAGAATATATCACCGGCATTATATATGAACCATGGCATTTCCGCTATGTGGGTAAGGATGCGGCTACAGTCATAATGCAGGAGAATATTTGTCTCGAGGAATTTTGGGATAAGTATCTATAGGAGATAGCGGTTAATGTATAGAATCATCAAACAGGAAGGCTTGGCAAGGCGCGGGGAGTTAGAAACCGTACATGGCAAAATACAGACGCCGGTTTTTATGAATGTAGGTACATCGGCAGCAATCAAAGGAGCTGTTTCAACAGAAGACCTTCACAAGATAGGCACACAGGTAGAGTTGTCTAATACCTATCATTTACATGTCAGACCTGGCGATTTGGTTATAAAAAAACTCGGCGGCTTACATAAGTTCATGCTGTGGGACAAACCGATTTTGACAGACTCAGGAGGATTTCAGGTTTTTTCACTGGCAAGCTTACGCAAAATCAAGGAAGAAGGCGTATATTTTAACTCTCATATAGACGGAAGAAAGATTTTTATGGGGCCGGAAGAGAGCATGAGGATACAGTCTAATCTTGGCTCGACTATAGCGATGGCATTCGATGAATGTCCACCAAGTATGGCAGACAGAAGCTATGTGGAGAATTCTGTGGCGCGTACAACCAGATGGCTGGGGCGATGTAAACAGGAGATGATGCGATTAAACGCTCTGGATGATACGATTAATCCGCATCAGATGTTGTTTGGTATTAATCAGGGAGCAGTCTTTGATGATATCAGAATCGAACATGCAAAAAGAATATCGGAATTTGATTTAGATGGTTATGCGTTGGGTGGACTTGCCGTAGGTGAGACGCATGAACAAATGTATCATATTATTGAAGAGACGGTGCCTTATCTGCCTAAGGACAAACCTGTTTATCTTATGGGAGTCGGTACTCCGGCGAATATTCTGGAATCTGTGGAACGGGGCGTCGATTTTTTTGACTGTGTATATCCATCCAGAAATGGAAGACATGGTCACCTCTATACGAATCATGGAAAAATAAATTTATTCAATGCAAAGTATGAGCTGGATGAACGTCCGATAGAAGAAGGCTGTGGCTGCCCGGTATGTTCAAAAGGCTACTCAAGGGCATATATCAGGCATCTTCTGAAAGCGGGAGAGATGTTAGGAATGAGATTCTGTGTGCTGCACAACCTTTATTTCTATAACACGATGATGACGGAAATCAGGGATGCATTGGATGCGGGAAAGTTCGCGGAATATAAGAAAAAGAAGCTGGAAGAGTTATAAAACACTTGTTTTCTTGTCCGTGGTATGATAAGCTTTAGATTATTATGATAGTAAAGGAGCAGAACTGATTATGGGAATATTATTGGAAGCAGATGCAGCAGTGGCGGCGGAAGCAACAGCAGGCAGCGGCATTGTGATGATTGGAACTATAGTACTGTGGATTGTAGTAATGTATTTCATCCTCTTTCGTCCTCAAAAGAAAGAACAGAAAAGAATAGCAGCTATGCTTTCGGAGCTGGCTGTAGGTGATTCCGTTTTGACAACCAGCGGTTTTTATGGAACCATTATTGATATAACGGACGATACGGTTATCATAGAATTTGGTAATAATAAAAATTGCCGTATTCCGATGCAGAAATCGGCAATTACACAGGTTGAAAAGGCAGATGCTGAATAAGGAAACATTAGAAAGATGCATTTCGGTGCATCTTCTTTAAATATGCAGACTTAGGAAGGAGTATGGTTATTAAAATGGAATTAAATATTACGTGCATTCCGGGAGACGGAATCGGACCGGAGATAGTGGCGGAGGCAAAAAAAGTATTAGATGCCGTAGCTGTGAAATATGGACATACCATGAAGTACACTGATATTCTGATGGGAGGGGCATCAATCGATGCATACGGTGTGCCGCTTACGGACGAAGCGATTGAGACGGCAAAAAGCGCAGATGCTGTACTGATGGGATCTATAGGAGGCGATACTACGACTTCACCATGGTATAAGCTGCCGCCTAATTTAAGGCCTGAGGCAGGATTACTTGGTATCAGGAAGGCACTCAATTTATTTGCAAATTTAAGACCTGCACTTCTCTATGAGGAACTGGCGGGTGCATGTCCTCTGAAGGAAGAAATTTCTGCATCAGGATTTGATATGATGATTATGAGAGAACTGACTGGCGGACTCTATTTTGGAGAGCGTAAAACAGTAGAAGAAAACGGCGTACTAAAGGCAATTGATACATTGACATATGATGAAAACGAAATTCGCAGGATTGCCATAAAAGGATTTGACATTGCTATGAAGAGAAGGAAGAAAGTAACCAGCGTTGATAAGGCAAATGTACTTGATTCTTCCAGATTGTGGCGTAAAATAGTGGAAGAAGTGGCAAAGGACTATCCGGAAGTCACTTTGGAGCATATGCTGGTTGACAACTGCGCGATGCAGTTAGTCAAGGATCCCAAACAGTTTGATGTAATTTTAACCGAGAATATGTTTGGAGATATTTTATCCGATGAGGCAAGTATGGTAACCGGTTCCATCGGAATGCTGGCATCAGCTTCATTAAACGATTCAAAATTCGGACTGTATGAACCAAGCCATGGCTCCGCGCCGGATATTGCCGGAAAAGGAATTGCAAACCCGATTGCAACTATTCTTAGCGCGGCAATGATGCTGCGATATTCGTTTGATTTAGACGCTGAAGCGGATGCAATCGAAGCGGCAGTTAAGAAAGTGTTAAAAGACGGTTGGCGTACAGTCGATATCATGCCGCAGGAGGAAGATGAGCGTGCAAAAGTTAAGCAGGTCGGCACTGTACAGATGGGTGATTTGATTTGCGGGCAGATATAAAGACAGAAAAAGGGAATAGAGGATTATTAAATATAAGGAGACGATGTCCATGAAGAGTGATAATGTAAAAAAGGGAATGCAGCAGGCACCACATAGGAGCCTGTTTAATGCATTGGGATTTACTGAGGAAGAAATGAGTAAGCCGATGGTAGGTATCGTCAGCTCATATAATGAAATTGTTCCGGGTCATATGAACCTTGATAAAATAGTAAATGCTGTAAAGCTCGGCGTAGCTGAGGCTGGCGGAGTACCTGTAGTATTTCCGGCTATTGCCGTCTGTGACGGAATTGCGATGGGGCATATCGGAATGAAATATTCCCTTGTCACAAGAGATTTGATTGCCGATTCTACAGAGAGTATGGCGTTGGCTCACCAGTTTGACGCACTTGTAATGGTTCCAAATTGTGATAAGAATGTGCCGGGACTTTTGATGGCGGCAGCAAGAATCAATGTTCCTACAGTGTTTGTATCCGGCGGACCTATGCTCGCAGGACATGTAAAGGGACAGAAGAGAAGCCTTTCTTCCATGTTTGAAGCTGTCGGCTCACATGCGGCTGGTACTATGAGCGAGGAAGAAGTCAGGGAATTTGAAGAAAAGGTATGTCCTACCTGTGGTTCATGTTCGGGTATGTATACAGCCAATTCCATGAACTGCCTGACAGAGGCGCTTGGTATGGGACTTTGCGGAAACGGTACGATTCCGGCGGTATACTCTGACAGAATCAAGCTTGCTAAACATGCGGGTATGGCGGTTATGGAAATGTACCGTAAAGATATAAGACCGAGAGATATAATGACAAAAGAAGCGGTTTTGAATGCGCTCACCGTTGATATGGCGCTTGGATGCTCTACCAATTCCATGCTGCATTTACCGGCGATTGCGCATGAGATAGACTTTGATTTTGATATCTCGCTCGCTAACGAAATCAGTGAAAAGACTCCTAATCTATGTCATCTTGCGCCGGCAGGTCCTACATATATGGAGGATTTGAATGAAGCCGGCGGCGTATATGCAGTGATGAAAGAGCTTGCAGATGCAGGACTGTTAAACACCGGCTGCATGACGGTAACAGGAAAAACTGTTGGGGAAAATATAGCAGACGCGGAGAATAAGAATCCGGAAGTCATCAGAACACTTGATAACCCTTATTCCAAAACGGGCGGACTTGCAGTGCTGAAAGGAAATCTGGCTCCGGATGGCAGCGTTGTAAAGCGTTCGGCAGTTGTAGAGGAAATGATGGTACACGAAGGTCCTGCACGAGTATTTGAATGTGAAGAGGATGCAATCAATGCTATAAAGGGCGGAAAAATTGTAGCAGGCGATGTTGTTGTAATTCGTTACGAAGGACCCAAAGGCGGTCCGGGCATGCGCGAAATGTTGAATCCGACTTCTGCGATTGCAGGAATGGGGCTTGGCTCAAGCGTAGCACTTATTACGGACGGACGTTTTTCGGGAGCTTCCCGTGGAGCGTCAATCGGGCATGTTTCTCCGGAAGCAGCGGTAGGCGGTCCGATTGCGTTGGTAGAAGAAGGGGATATCATAAGTATCAATATTCCTGAAATGAAATTAGATATAAAGGTGTCTGATGAAGAACTTGCTGCCAGAAAAGAAAAATGGCAGCCAAGAGAGCCGAAGATTACAACAGGCTATCTTGCAAGATATCGTGAACTGGTAACAAGCGGAAACAGGGGCGCGATTCTTGAGGTGCCGGGCAAACATTAATAAATATAAATGCCTGATAGAGTGAAATAGGAGGAATAAAAATGTTATTGACAGGTGCAGAAATTGTTGTGGAATGCTTAAAAGAGCAGGGAGTCGATACTGTTTTTGGATATCCGGGCGGAACTATTTTGAATGTATATGACGCATTATATCAACATAGTAATGAAATAACGCATATATTGACTTCCCATGAACAGGGAGCAGCGCATGCGGCGGACGGATATGCAAGAGCAACCGGTAAGGTTGGTGTATGTATGGCGACAAGCGGACCCGGAGCTACTAATCTGGTGACAGGTATAGCGACAGCATATATGGATTCGGTGCCTATGGTAGCGATTACCTGTAATGTTAATCTGCCGCTGCTTGGAAAAGATTCTTTTCAGGAAGTGGATATTGCCGGTGTGACTATGCCAATCACTAAACATGGATATATAGTAAAGGATGTGAGCATTCTTGCCGATACTATCCGCAAGGCATTTACAATTGCGAAAAGTGGAAGACCGGGTCCTGTGCTTGTAGATATTACTAAGGATGTCACAGCAAATAAATGTGAATATACAAAAGCGAATGTGTCTGAGCAAAAAAGTGGGATGGAAACTGCTAAAACAAAAAAAGCAAAGAATTTCGAAGATGATATAGAGACAGCGCTTAAACTTATAAAGGAATCAAAGAAGCCTTATATCTATGTAGGCGGCGGAGCAGTGATTTCAGGAGCCTATGAAGAAGTGAGGGAATTTGCCGCTAAAGCGGATGCCCCTGTATGTGATACCTTGATGGGTAAGGGTGTGTTCGACGGACATGATGAGCGCTATACGGGCATGATAGGTATGCACGGAACAAAAACCTCTAATTATGGTGTAAGTGAATGTGACCTTTTGATTGCAATGGGTGCAAGATTTTCAGACCGTGTTGTGGGTAATCCGAAAAAATTTGCTGAGAATGCCAAAGTGCTTCATATAGATATTGATGCGGCAGAAATTGATAAAAATATCCGCACGGACGTGTCTATTGTAGGTGATTTGAAAGAAGTGCTTAAAAAACTTAACGCCAAACTCGAGAAACAGGATCATAAAGATTGGATTCCTCATATTATGGAGCTTAAGGAGAAGTATCCGTTGAATTATGATTCTTCGGTGCTGTCTTGTCCTTATATAATGGAGGAACTGGACCGCATAACCCGAGGTCAGGCTATAATTACGACAGATGTCGGACAGCATCAGATGTGGGCGGCACAGTATTATAAGTATTCCAAACCACGGACATTCTTATCTTCCGGCGGACTTGGAACGATGGGATATGGACTTGGTGCATGTATAGGCGCAAAGGTCGGCAATCCGGATAAAATCTGTGTCAATATTGCAGGCGATGGTTGTTTTAGAATGAACATGCACGAGCTTGCTACGGCAAGCAGATATAATATTCCTATAATTCAGGTGGTTATTAATAACCATGTACTTGGCATGGTAAGGCAGTGGCAGACATTATTTTATGACAAGCGCTATTCGCAGACTGTGCTGAATGATAAGGTGGACTTCTGCAAAGTAGCGGAAGGACTTGGCTGTGAGGCTATCAGAGTCACAAAGAAGGAAGAGGTAGCCCCCGCTATTGAGAAAGCTTTGTCAATGAATGCGCCTGTTCTCTTAGACTGTATAATTCCGGAAGATGATAAGGTATTTCCTATGGTTCCGGCAGGAGCGCCAATCAGTGAAGCTTTTGATGCGACGGACTTGGCACAGCGGGAAAAAGAGAATTAACAGCGGCTTGACGAAAGCTGGCAATAAATGTAAAATATTTTTGGTTATTACGAAAATATATTTAGTAAAATCGTAACAGGAGGAAAAAGAAGTGTCCAGAGTATATAATTTTTCAGCAGGTCCGGCAGTTTTACCTGAGGAAGTGTTAAAAGAAGCAGCAGAGGAGATGTTAGATTATAACGGAAGCGGAATGTCCGTTATGGAGATGAGTCATCGTTCTAAGGTATATGATAAGATTATTAAAGATGCGGAAGCGGATTTAAGAACCTTATTAAATATTCCGGATAATTATAAAGTTTTGTTTTTACAGGGTGGAGCAAGCCTGATTTTTGCATCTGTTCCTATGAACCTGATGAAAAATCGCAAGGCAGGTTATATCCTGACAGGACAGTGGGCTAAGAAAGCTTTTGCTGAAGCTAAGATTTATGGAGAAGCAGTAGAACTTGCATCTTCTGCTGATAAAACTTTCTCATACATTCCTGACTGTTCGGATTTACCGATTACAGATGATATGGATTATGTTTATATCTGTGAGAATAATACGATTTACGGTACGAAATTTCACACATTGCCTGATACTAAAGGCAAGATTCTGGTTTCGGATGTTTCATCCTGTTTCTTATCAGAGCCGATGGATGTGACCAAATATGGCATGGTTTATGCGGGAGTGCAGAAGAATGTAGGACCTGCGGGTACACAGGTTGTCATTATCAGGGAAGACCTTTTGACAGACGATGTTCTGCCGTGTACGCCTACCATGATGAAATATAAGATTCATGCGGACAACGATTCCTTATATAATACGCCTCCGTGCTACGGAATATATATCTGTGGCAAGGTGTTTAAATGGTTGTTAAAAAACGGCGGATTGAGCGCTATGAAAGAGCTTAATGAGAAAAAGGCGGAGATTTTATATAACTTCTTGGATGAGAGCAGTCTTTTCAAAGGAACTGTAAGAAAAGAAGACCGCTCACTCATGAACGTGCCTTTTGTTACAGGCAATGAGGAGATGGATGCAAAGTTCATTAAGGAGGCAACTGCTGCCGGATTCGTCAACTTAAAGGGACATCGCAGCGTAGGCGGTATGCGTGCGAGCATCTATAATGCGATGCCGATTGAGGGCGTAGAGAAACTTGTTGAATTCATGAAGGAATTTGAACAGAAAAATAGCTAATGGCCTGCAAACCATATTTTGCAGATGAGGAGGATTATTATGTTTAAATATCATTGTTTAAATCCAATATCACCGGTAGGAACTGAAAAGTTCAGTGCGCAGTATACGAAGACTGAGAACATAGGTGAGGCGGAAGGAATTTTAGTCAGAAGCGCTTCCATGCATGAAATGGAGCTGCCAGAAAACCTTCTTGCCATTGCAAGAGCGGGTGCAGGTTATAATAATATTCCGATTGACAAATGTGCAGAGAAGGGAATTGTTGTATTCAATACTCCGGGAGCTAATGCAAACGGCGTAAAAGAACTGGTAATCGCCGGAATGCTGCTTGCATCAAGAGATGTAGTAGGCGGTATTGAATGGGTAGCTGCAAATAAGGATGATGCAGATATAGCTAAAACTGCTGAGAAAGCAAAGAAAAACTTTGCAGGAACGGAAGTTCAGGATAAGAAACTGGGAATTATCGGTCTTGGAGCGATTGGCGTTAAGGTTGCCAACGTAGCAAAGCATTTGGGTATGGAAGTATATGGATATGACCCGTATGTTTCGGTAGACGCTGCGTGGAATTTAAGCCGCGATGTCAAGCATGTACTGAATGTAGATGAAATATATGAGAGCTGCGATATCATCACAATTCATGTACCGCTTATGGATGCAACCAAAGGAATGATAAATAAAGACGCCATAGATAAAATGAAAGACGGTGTAATTCTGCTGAACTTTGCAAGAGACCTTCTTGTAGATGAAAAAGCCGTCTTAGATGGTATCAAGGCAAATAAAATACGTAAATATGTATCGGATTTTCCTAATGCTACAACAGCAGGACAGGATGGCTGTATCGTTATACCTCATCTTGGCGCTTCAACGGAAGAGTCTGAAGATAACTGTGCTAAGATGGCTGTTAAGCAGATGATGGACTATCTGGAGAACGGAAATATCATCAACAGCGTCAACTATCCGAAATGTGATATGGGAGTATGCGACCAGGCAGGCCGAATTGCGATTTTCCATAAGAATATCGCCAATATGATTACGAAATTCACGGCATGCTTCGGAGATAACAGCATCAATATAACCAATATGATGAACAAATCCAAAGGTGAAGTTGCTTATACCATGATGGATATCGAAGCGCCGGCGTCTGAGGATATTCTTAAGAAACTTGAATCTATTGAAGGAGTATTCCGTGTAAGAGTTATTAAATAATTATAATAATAAATAATGATATAAAATGAACTTCCCCACAGTTTTCTGAGGGGAAGTTTATTTAATTCATTTCGTTTTTAAATTCATCCTGAAACTGTGTCTCTGCTTTTACGGCAACTTCACTTGCCAAATCCATATATAGGATAAAAACATCCTCAACACTCATTCCCTTTTCCTTCGCAATTTCTTCCATAACAGGTCTTAAGACCTCGAGTTGATATGAAATCCTTGTTTTCTGAGGGTCTATGTCTGCAAGCGCTTTCTCGGCATAAGCATTGATTCTGTAAAGAATATTCGCATTTTCTGATGTCATATATACACATCCTTTCACCTATAATATTTTATATGCTGCCTTGCTATTTTAGCACCAGATGCTTGTGTTGGACAAGTATTTTTGATAAAATATATTATATTTATGGATAGGAGAAAAAGAATGGCTGATATAATTCCATTTAAGGCGCTAAGACCACGGGCAGATTTGGCAGAGAAAATCGCTGCGCTGCCGTATGATGTATACAGCAGGGAAGAAGCAAGAAGGAAAGTGACGGGAGATTCATATTCTTTTCTGAGAATAGACAGAGCTGAGACACAATTTCCGGAAGGCTATGATATGTATGCACCGGAAGTTTATGAAAAAGCCCGCGATATACTTAATGATATGATAATAAAAGGGGAATTTATAAAGGAAAAAGCCCCGGCTTATTATGTATATGAACTTGTGATGAACGGCAGATCACAGACAGGAATCGTAGCCTGTGCGTCCGTAGACGATTATGAGAATCAGGTAATTAAGAAACATGAGAATACGCGTGCGGAGAAGGAAGCTGACAGAATTCGTCATGTGGATATCTGTAATGCCCAGACCGGACCGATTTTTCTTGCTTACAGACAAAGAGAGGATATTAAAGAACAGATAGAAAATGCAAAAAAAACGCAGCCTTTATATGATTTTACGGCAGATGACGGAATAATTCACAGAGTATGGCTGATTGATGATGCAGATTCGGTACATGCAATTAAAGAAGGCTTTGCACAGGTGAAATCGGTCTATATTGCAGACGGACACCACAGGTGTGCTTCAGCTGTCAGGGTTTCTAATATGCGCAGAGAGCAGAATCCTGATTATACCGGCAGTGAGGAATTTAATTATTTTCTGTCGGTTTTGTTTCCGGATGACCAGTTGCTTATCATGGATTATAACAGGGTTGTCAAATCTTTAAACGGATATACGGAAGAAGAGTTTTTGGAAAAGACAGAAGAAATTTTTGATACACAGGAAATGGGAAAAGAACCGTATAAACCTGCAAAAAAGGGTGAAATCGGAATGTATCTTAAAGATACATGGTACAGACTTTCCATAAAAGAGAATATGCTGACAGGAGACCCTGTGGGTGACTTAGACGTAGCTATTTTGCAGAAATACTTATTACAGCCTGTACTTGGAATTCTTGATCCTAAGGTTGATGGAAGGATAGATTTCGTTGGAGGAATCAGGGGGCTTGGCGAACTTGAAAGAAGAGTTAAATCAGACTGTAAAGCAGCTTTTGCCATGTATCCTACCGACATCCATGAATTGTTTGCGGTTTCTGATGCCGGAAAGTTGATGCCGCCTAAATCAACATGGTTTGAACCGAAGCTTCGCAGCGGAATATTCATACATTCGCTTGAAGATTAGTAAAACTATAAATAGATAATAATGCAGTGATAGAAGGGAGCAGACGGATATGAATAAGAAACTCTATAAATTGATGAACTGGGCGGAGATTGAGGGAGTTATTTATTCCGAATCGGACAATCCGCATCAAATTTTAGGGGCTCATGTTAGCGGAAATAATGTATTGATTCAAACTTTTATACCGGGAGCTAAAAGTGTTCGCATACAGCCGGATTCCGGTGATAAGAGCTATCAGATGAACCTCGTCGATGAAGAGGGCTTTTATGCAGCGCTGATTCCCGGCAAGACCATTTTTTCATATGATTATACCGTGGAATATGAAGACGGTACATTGAAAAAAATAAAGGATGCATATAATTATAAGCCGCAGATTACAAAAAGTGATACTGACAAGTTTAATGCAGGGATACATTATACAATTTATGAAAAGCTTGGTGCACATCCTATGGAAATAGACGGGGTTAAAGGCGTTTATTTTGCAGTATGGGCGCCAAATGCAGTTCGCGTCAGTACAGTAGGTGATTTTAACGGTTGGGACGGCAGAGCACATCAGATGAGAAGACTATGGGATTCGGGTATTTTTGAAATTTTTATTCCGGGAGTCAAGGAGGGGGACTGCTATAAATTTGAACTGAAGGCAAAAGGCGGTCTTACCTATTTGAAAGCAGATCCGTATGCCTTTGGTCAGCAGCTTCGCCCTGAAACGGCATCTGTTGTCAGGGAAATTACCGGTTTTAACTGGAAAGACGAAAAATGGATGAAAAAACGTAAAAATACCCAGGCGGTAAATGCTCCTATCAGCATTTATGAGTTGTATCTTGGCTCTTTTGCCAAACCGGAAGATGGAAGTCCCTATCTGAACTACAGGGAACTGGCGCCTAAGATTATTGATTATGTGAAAAAAATGAATTATACGCATATAGAGTTGATGCCTGTGATGGAGCATCCACTGGATAATTCATGGGGATATCAGGTTATCGGTTATTATGCGCCTACCTCTCGGTATGGCACTGCAGAAGATTTTATGTATTTTATGAATGAAATGCATAAGGCAGATATCGGTGTCATTCTGGATTGGGTGCCTGCTCATTTCCCGAGAGATACGCACGGACTCTCTAACTTTGACGGTACCTGTCTTTATGAGCATGCAGACCCGCGTCAGGGCAGTCATCCGCATTGGGGAACGCTCATTTATAATTACGGAAGACCGGAAGTAAGAAATTATCTGATTGCCAATGCTTTGTATTGGATAGAACAATATCATGCAGACGGTATCCGTATGGACGCCGTAGCATCAATGCTTTATCTGGATTATGGCAAGAGCCATGGACAGTGGGTGGCTAATATCTATGGCGGAAATGAGAATCTGGAAGCGGTAGAGTTCTTAAAACACCTGAATTCCGTTATGAAAAAGAGAAATGACGGTGTGCTTATGATAGCGGAAGAATCGACAGCGTGGCCTAAGGTGACAGGTGCGCTCAATGATGACGGACTTGGCTTTGACCTAAAATGGAATATGGGATTTATGAATGATTACTTAAGTTATATCAAAAATGACCCGTATTTCCGTTCGGGCTGTCATAATAACCTGACATTCAGTATGATTTATGCGTATAGCGAGAATTTTGTGCTTGTATTCTCACATGATGAGGTGGTCCATGGAAAAGCTACCATGCTCGGAAAGATGCCGGGTGAAAATAAGGATAAGTTTGCGAATCTGAGGCTTACCTATGCTTATCTAATGACGCATCCGGGTAAGAAGCTGTATTTCATGGGACAGGATATCGGAGAATATAATGAATGGAATGAGGATCGTGAGGTAGAATGGGAGCTGTTAGAGCAGCCTGATCATAAGAAGCTGAATAAACTGGTTTCAGATCTGAACAAGTTATATACGACTCTTCCCGCTCTATATAAGAAAGATGATTCATGGGAAGGCTTTGAGTGGATTAACTGCATAACGCCGCAGGCATGTATGCTTTCTTATATCCGTAAAGCGGATAAGGAAGGAGATACTTTAGTTGTAGTTGCCAATTTTGCTAACACGAAGCAGGACTTTACCATAGGCGTACCATATGAGGGTAAATATAAAGAGATTCTTAATACGGATGCAGTATCATACGGCGGCAACGGAACGGTCAATGCAAAGGAAAAGCAGACTATTGATAAGGAATGGGATGGAAAGCCTTATGCCATTGAAATGGTGAGTGCGCCCCTTTCACTTAGTATTTTTTCATATACACCATATACTAAGGAAGAAAAAGCTGCAATTGATAAGGCAAAGGCTGAAGCTATCCGTAAGGCAAAAGAAGAGGAGGAGAAGCGTGCGGCTACGGAAGCGGCAAGAATTACCGCCATAGAAGCCGAAGAAGCTAAAGAAGCAGCAAAAAAAGCGATGCAGGAAGCGGAAGAAAAGGCAAAGGCAGCGAGAGAGGCAGCCGAAAGACTTAAAAAGATAACGGAGAAAGAGAAATCCAAAGTTAGGAAGAAAGAGAAATAGAAAGCATGAATGAATTGTCAGAAATAGAAGCAATTGCAGAAGAAGAAATCAATGTTGGATTAATACAATCTTTCCTACAGGAACTGCCTGATAAAGCGTTGCGTTTCGGAATAAGAGTGTTGCTTGCATTGATTGTATTTTTTATTGGCTCGCAGCTTATAAAGCTCGTCCGCCGGATTATTAAGAAATCCATGAAGCGGAGCAATGCTGATGTAGGAGTGGTACAGTTTCTTGATTCTTTTATTAAAATAACATTATATGTGATTCTGATTTTTGCAATTGCTTCCGGATTTGGTCTGGATGCAGCAAGTGTGGTAGCGCTTCTTGGCTCGGCAGGAGTTGCGATTGGCCTTGCCATACAGGGAAGTCTTTCTAACTTTGCAGGCGGCGTATTGATTCTGTTGATGAAGCCTTTTAAAGTGGGAGATTATATCATTGCGGAAAACGGAAATGAAGGAACCGTAACTGAGATACAGATCTTCTATACTAAGCTTGCTACTGCGGATAACAGAGTTGTTGTGATACCAAACGGTGCTCTTTCCAATTCAAGCCTTATTAATTCCAGTGCAATGCCCCAGCGTAGAATAGATATTTCTGTGGGTATTTCATATAAAGCAGATATCCGCAAGGCAAGAGAAGTATTGATAAAGCTTATGGAAAATGATGATAAGATATTGCAGGAGCAGGAAAAGAGAGTATTTGTCAGTTTCTTAGGAGAGAGCGCAGTTATACTTGGAATCCGCTGTCATACGGCGTCAGAGGATTTCTGGGAGACTAAGTGGAGATTAACCGAAAATATCAAGTATGCTCTGGATGAGGCGGGTATTTCTATTCCGTATAATCAGCTTGACGTACATTTGAATCCATGAGTCTTATAATAGGAATTTCTAAGAAGTTTTAGAGAAATATTAATTCGTTCTTGCAAAAAGGGAAATAACCATTTATAATAACATGTGTTAAGCTGGAATAGCGC
>JAIDPH010000365.1 GCA_029062885.1 Lachnospiraceae bacterium | reverse complement strand
GCACTGTATAATTAACTTTACAACTTTCTGTTGATTTTTTCTATTTAGTGACTCATTTTCCTATAGCATTAGAATAATATTCCCTACGGAATATTTCTATTACGAATTGGAATGTCAACCGCCCAAAAAGGGTCTACAATAGAAGAAAGGACACAGCGGATGAAAACAAGAATCAGGGAATTGCGGTTAGAAAAAAATTTAACACAAAAAGTTCTGGGTGAGTGTCTAGGTGCCACCCAAACCATGTTGAGTAAAATTGAAAATGGAACAAGTATACCCGATGCTTTGCTGTTAGTTAATTTATCAAGGTTTTTCAAAGTATCTACAGATTATATTCTCTATCTCTCAGAAGAACGGACAAATGCAGATTCGTTGCTCGCAAATAATATGCACAATCTCAAAAAGTATCAAAGACTCATATCCTTATATCAGAAAATGAATCATAAACAACAAGGCGACTGCTTCGCCTTTCTCAGCAGCATGCTTGATATATCCAATGAATTTTAATACATATCACAATTCATACACGCACGTCTACAGATATTCTCTATCTGTTTTGCGTAATAATATAAATATTACGCGTCTATTAAAGCCGGAAGGAGCACCAATTGGCTCTTCCGGCTTTATCTAAATTGCTTATTAAATTATAAAATATATTATGACTTAGTTTCTAATCCGCTCCTCAAATACCTCTCTATGTACTCCCTGTACCCCGCCTCCAAAATATGAAATGCACAACTGTTGTCAGTTAAAATCTGCTTACGGTTTGTTGTAACCATCTCATATATTTTATTCGCCTTCTTTTGAATTCGTTCTGCATTTTTCATACAAAACTGATATTCTTTATTCAACAATAATCGGTATTTCTCGTCCTCAACATCTTTGATTACTAATTTTTCAATACACTCATCCGGAACGGGAACCATATAATTAAATCGCAAGGAACCTTTCACTTCCTTTTCATCTCCCGGCACATGAATCAAAATATTAGCTTCCTGCTTTTTATCAAAAGATGACACAGACACATAATAATTCATCCCATTTACTTGCATAACTGCACCAAATGCAAACTTATTACGCTCTGTATACCGAATATTAGGTACTCTTGTAACTCCTCTTTTTTCCTTTTCGTATCTTTGAAGAAATTTATTATACTCCTCATTAATGGGGTAAAAATCCATTTTTCCTCCATAGTATAGCAAAACAGGGAGATAAGTTGCTTATCTCCCCGAAATTAATGATTCGCATTTTAAGCTGCGAAGCACTTAAATTAAAGGTTCACTTTCAAAGTAGTGAAGCACTTAAATTAAAGGTTTGCACTCAAAGCTGCAACGCACTTAAATCGAGCAAATTCTTTTGCTCACCTATATTATATGCAGTTTTTCCGAAAAATTCAATCAAAAATTATCAAAAAACTTTATAAAATTTTGACAAACTTATCAAATGCCGCAAGCCCTTCCGCAGTACGCTTATAGACTCCGGCATCCTCTAATACTTTCATGAATACATATCCGATTTCTTTCTGCAGGATATCCATGACATTATCTTTATTTACATCATTATATTTAGGAAGAAATTCATCTACCCAATCTGCATGCTTCTCCAGCATCTCATCCTTGCGAATATCCTTTTTCTCAAGAATCGCTTCCGCCAGACGCTCCATCTCATCCTTTAATCTGGCGGGCAGAACAGCAAGTCCCATAACTTCAATCAGACCGATATTCTCCTTCTTGATATGGTGCAGCTCTGCATGTGGGTGATATACACCAAGAGGATGCTCCTCTGTCGTAATATTGTTGCGAAGAACCAAATCCAGTTCAAACTTATCGCCGCGCTTTCTGGCAATAGGCGTAATCGTATTGTGAGGCTCTCCATCTGTTTCGGCAAAGATAAATGCCGCTTCATCGGTATATCCTCTCCATTTATCCAGAATCACATCAGCAAGAGCAATCAATCTGTCTGTGTCCGTTGATGAAATACGGATAACGGACATCGGCCAGTTTACGATTCCTGCCTCCACATCTTCAAATCCCTTTACCACAAAAGTTCTTTCCACCGGAGCCTTCGCCATGGCGAATTCATAATGCCCGCCCTGAAAATGATCATGGCTCAAAATAGAACCGCCGACAATCGGTAAATCCGCATTGGAGCCTACAAAATAATGTGGAAATTGTTTTACAAAATCAAACAGCTTGCAGAAAGTATCATGTTCTATCTTCATCGGAATATGCTTTGAATTGAATACGATACAATGCTCGTTATAATACACATACGGAGAGTACTGGAATCCCCACCTGCTTCCATGAATCGTCACCGGAATAATTCTGTGGTTCTGCCTTGCAGGATGATTGACCCTTCCTGCATATCCCTCATTTTCCCTGCAAAGAAGGCACTTAGGGTATCCACTCTGCTTTGCGTTCTTAGCTGCCGCAATCGCTTTCGGATCCTTCTCAGGCTTGGACAAATTAATCGTTATGTCCAAATCACCATACTTGGTCGACGCAATCCATTTCCTGTCTTTTTTAATACGATATCTTCTGATATAATCCGTATCCTGACTAAGCTTATAAAAATAATCCGTAGCTTCCTTTGGGCTCTTCTCATATTTAGCCTCAAATGTTGCAATAACCTCACTCGGTCTTGGAACCAGCATACTCATAATTTTTGTATCGAATAAATCACGATACACTATACTGTTCTCTGCCATGATACCATGCTCATAAGCATAATCCATCATTTCATTAAGTACTGTTTCCAATTCATCAGTTTCCATTGTGATATCTTCATCACTGTCTTCCAGCTCGTCTAACTGAAATAATTCCAGCAGGCGGTTAGTTGTATAAATCTTATCTGCTTCTTCAATCAGTCCTGTCTTTAAACCATATTCTACCAATTTTCTAATATTGCTCTGAATCATACGGATACTCCTTTTTTATTTATATTTTGCTCGGTCCATCTCCGATTTCTACTACATAGAAATCTGCGTTCTTTCCGACTCTTTCCTTATATGCCGCTCCAACTTTTGCTTTGAAATCTTCCACAGCATCATCTTTTACGATACTTACAGTACAGCCGCCGAAACCGCCGCCCGTGATACGTGAGCCGATAACTCCCGGAACCTTCCACGCTTCCTCAACCAGTACGTCAATCTCGTCACATGAAACTTGATAGTCGTCGCGGAGCGATACATGAGAAGCATTCATCAGTTTTCCAAAGAGCTCCAAATCGTTTTTCTTTAATGCCTCCACTGCGAGAATCGTTCTCTGGTTCTCATATACCGCATGCTTTGCTCTGCGTATCCTCACATCATCCTTAATAGCCGATTTATGCTGTTCAAACTCTTCTTCCGACAAATCGCCCAGACCATTTATATCAATAACAGTCTGCAATTCTTTTAACGCCGTTTCACATTCGCTTCTTCTAACGTTGTATTCGGAATTAACAAGTTCATGTTTTACATTACTGTTCGTAACAATAATCTTCGCACCTGCCAGAACAAGCGGTGCATATTCATAAGATAAGTCCGCTGTGTCTAAGAAAATAGCATTATCCTTTTTACCCATAGCGGATGCAAACTGATCCATAATACCGCAGTTCATGCCGTTAAAATTATTTTCGGAATATTGCCCGATCTGTGCCAAGTCAATGTTCGTTACATCAAAACCGAATAAATCCCTCAGGAAATAACCTGTCAGAACTTCTAAAGATGCGGAAGAAGAAAGTCCGGAACCGTTCGGGATATTTCCATTCAATACGATATCCAATCCGCAAGGCATCTTAAAGCCTCTCTTTTCAAAAGCCCACATAACGCCCTTCGGGTAATTAGTCCATTCAGCTTCTTTTTCAGGTTTCAGACCAACGATAGACGATTCAATCACTCCCAGTTTCTCAAAGTTCATGGAGTAAAAGCGAAGCTTATCGTCTTCTCTTTTTCTAACTGCAGCATAAGTACCGATTGTCAATGCGCAGGGAAAAACATGTCCGCCATTATAATCCGTATGTTCTCCAATCATATTGACGCGCCCCGGCGCAAAGTATACGCTGACCCCTTCTGTACTTCCGAAAATTTCTCCGAACTTTTTTAGAACAGCTTCTTTCATACCATTGTCTCCTTTACTCATATTCAGCCATTTTTCGATTCAATCCTATATGTGTCTTATGCTTTTTGGCTGTTGTATCTATATGAGTTAAGTCTACCATATTTGAGACAAAGTTGCCACTATAAATATCTTTGCAAATACTCCTCCACATCCGCAAGCAGCTTCTCCCACGCGTCTTCATGCTCCACGTAATACAGCGGGCACATCTTCCCTCCGCAGTCATAATGCCGTAGGATGTCCGTACACTCCAAATCATATTCCTGCACCAGCCACGCCAGAAGATGCACTAACGAATCATAAGTCTCCTGGGTAAATTTTCCGTCTTCATCTAAATAGCAGCACTCTATTGAAATAGAGTCATTATTTCTTGATATCACCGCATATGCCTGTTCCTCAAGCGGTATACACTGTATTATTTCTCCCTCATAACCGATAATTAAGTGCGCGCTTGCGGAACGTTCATGAGTCTGCTCCAGATTGGCAAAATAACTCCTGTTATTTGCCGCGCTCGTTCTCGGATTAGCAGTGTAATGCACGAATATATTTTTAACTTCCTCAACCTTGGTGCCCGGTCTGGAGTATTCGTTTACATCCAGCAAATCCACTGTTATCTCCGGCTTTTCAACGCCCTCAACCTTAATACCATCTACAACTGTATCCTGCATTGCCGGGATTACGTTGTCAGGCTTTTTATCCGCACGCACCAACTTGTATATCATTCCCGCCAGCAGCACAATAAGCACAAACGCAAATATGAGCATAGCAAATGCCAATGCCCTGTAAAAATATGCGCGCCGCCTTCTCGCCTTCCTGCGTCTTATGTATTGCTCAGACTGCCTTTCGTAGTTTACGGGCCTTTTATATGTATTCCCGTTTGTGCTTGTTACTCTTCTGTTTGCCGGTCTGCTGTCAATAAGCTGAATATTCGCCGGCTTTTTTCTTTTCTGCCTGACATTACCGGACTTTCTTTTTTTATGTCCGGAAGCCTCCCATAACATAATTTCGCTTTTTTCCTTATGTACGCTGTTTTGCACGATGTCCCCGCCCTCTTACTGTATTTTTTGCCTTTAGAATTTGGCGTGTTTATCCACTTCTACATTATAAATATTAGCATCCCTGTCTCTAAAAAGTTTCTAAATATATATTGTACTATATCTTTTAAAAAGTTTTATAAAACACCTAATATATAATGTACTATATATTAGACGCTTTATATTATAAAAAAGTCACAAAAATCTTAAATTTTTTTTAATTTTTTTCTTTTTTACTCTTTTTATTTTTCCATTTTCTATTTTTCACGACATAAATTTACTTTATTTTAGCAGGCAGACTATTGTCATATCCTTACTGCAATGTTATAATATTATTCATCTTATGAATGGAGGAAAACATAATGAAAAAAGATAACTTTGGAATTTGTATTAATTTTTATGCAGTGCTGGGATTTGTGCTTGCTTTGCTGGGACATACCACACTTGCACTGTTGTTACTTGGTTTTGTAATTGTAGTACATAAGGATCAATGGCTTACTATGCAGGTTATGCAGGCATTTTTCCTTTCTATTATATCGGGAGTTGTTTCTGCGTTCATCGGTATTCTGAGTCCGCTATACAGTATTCCGATTTTGGGCGCACTTATTTCAACATTGTTTGGAATTGTAACATCTATTATTTCTTTAATCATTTTAATTCTGGCAATCATTGGTATTATCAATACAGCTAAGGGAGCTGATGCAAATCTTCCTTTAGTAAAAGGTTTTGCTAATAAGGCATTTGGTATTGTTAAAAACGTAACTTATACGCAAAGCGCTCCGCAGGACCCAAACAATTCTAATAATACACAGAACTAAAAATAGTAATTTCATTAAGCTTAAAAGAGCCTGAACACTGTTTATCAGTTTCAGGCTCTTTGATATTCAGCTTTCCTATTCTTCAGAAGTTTCTAAGTATTCCAGCACCCTGTTATATAAATCTACAAAATCCTCCTTTGTTTCAGAGCATGGATAAAGCGGTCCGAACAGTTCTTCCATCTCTTCTCTGGTATACTGATATTCTGTAATCGCTTCTATTAAAGTAGGATTGTTTACATCCGTTATCTGTACATTGCACTGTGTTAAGTTCTCAATTGAGGCAAACATCAGGACGGCTACCATAAATTGCATATCTGAGTCAGCAGTACTGTGGTTGCCATTCAGATTATAGTTAAGAGTCACTGTATCAGGTCGCTCACCACTCATGTAATGCATAGACAGACTTTTATAATACATCGCTGCTGTTGTCGGAATCGCAGCAGCCATATGGGAAATCTTCAAACTCTCTTCTATATAAGGCATTCTGTTCTCCATCATGATATCAAGCATTTTCTGCATGGACTCCTCACTAACAGATAAAACGCTCACGCTATATGTCAGTTCCACAAGCTTTTGATTCATCTCAGACAGTTTCTCCTGAACATTCACGTCAGCATCGGAATTATCGGCAGGTACATACAAGTAGCAATAATCTGCAGTCTCCGATGGATGAAAAGTTTCAGTTACTTTTTCAGTTGTTACTACGCGTTCAATCGGCAGGTACTCATGATAAACCTCAGTGAAATCATCATCATGCATTTGCTCTTCAGGAACTATCTCGGTAGGCAGGTAATCCGTGCTATCTTCATAGGGTATATATGTGTGTTGTTCGGTGACATTGCTGTCTGTTCCAACAGCTGATTCCACGTGAGCTAAATTATCATATGGCAGTTCAATCCATTCTTTATCCACTTCTTCAGGTGCGGGAATTGGATTCATACCTACCACACTATCACTAAGTATATATGTCGTATCTTCATAATCACTATTCGTATTACTATCCGTTCCCGGCACGCCACCTGCCCCTTCGGTTGACTCCGCAGGAATGTACTCACGCTCCGTTACCGAATTCGATTCTATCTCTGTCGGAATATATTCATGCTCTATAGGCGTCTCTAAGGGAGTATATTCATGCATCGTTTCTGAATTATCATCAATTATTACAATCGACTCGTCGCTTTCTATAACATATCCGTTTTCAATATAACTCGCCAACGCTCTATTTGAGCCATAGTTTCCAATCAGAATTACTTCTTTCTCATCAGCAAGTTTTGCAGCTTCTTCATATGACAACCTGCAAAAACGCCCTATTTCCCTGTTTGAATCCTTCTGAAAAACTATAATATCCGTACCGTTTTCACTGCGGTAATATGCCTTATTTGCAAAATAGTCAGGGAACACCACCTGAAAACATTCTGTCGTCACGGTAAGCGAACTTTCACCTTCAAGAATATAGACCCCGTCCGGCTCTTCCTTAGCCTGTGTAAAGGTTAATACTGCTGCCGCACACACTATCACAGCAACCGGAATAAGCACAATCATCAATCTGCGCGGTTTCTTAGCTATTCTGCTGACTCTCTCCTTCACGCCTTCTATTCCGCCTGTCATGGTCGTCGCAGCACATACAATATCCGACGCCTTGGTTTTTCTTGTAATAAGTGAAACCAGGGTTTTTCCATAGGCAACGCGTTCTTCTTCACCCAGCAATTTGATTGCAGATTCATCACATGCCAGCTCACAGTCCTGTTTGGACATAACTGCGGCAACCCATACAAGCGGATGGAACCAGTAAACTGCCACAATAACGCAGCGAAGCGCCGACCAGAATATATCCCTATGCTTATAATGGCAATACTCATGCGCCAGAATGTGTTTAACTTTATTTTCATCATCTATCGCATCTTCCGACAGATAAATTGCCTGACGCCCCGGCAAGCCATACAGGCACGGCGACGGCAGGTTTTTTGCTAAATATACCGGCAGCGGTATTGGCAACTCAAACTCTTCTTTTTCATATCTGATACGGCTCTTGCGAAGCTTATGCATAAATACGATATTGACGGCAATCATCCATGCACCGACAACCACAATGCCAAGATACCAGATTCCCTTGAAAAAATCCGCCCAAGACGATATAACGCCTGATGCAAAGAAATCAGCAATCGTTCCGCGCTCAGTCTCTGAACTCAAAAAAGGCAATCCGCCGGACGTAATATCATAATTATCCGCTGCTTCCGTATTCGCTACTACCGCCATCCTATCAGCTACATTCATTATGCTAAGATTGCTCTCCGGAAGGATATTCGGAAACACAACGGTCATTGCCGGAACAATCAATCTGACTGCCACTATCAGCCACAGTGCATATTGCAGACATGCACTTATTCGTCCTTTACACAACTTCCTGATCAGTGCAATACACAAAATTAATACAGAAGATGTTATAATCGTTTCTCTCATGACTAACTCTCCTTCCCTTTCTTTTCAGCCTGTTCCAGAATCTCATAAAGTTCCGCAATATCTTCTTTCGTAAGCGCGCGGTCATTTATCATGGCATTCACCATCATACCTATACTGCCCCGATATACTTTATTTAAAAATCCCCGCGTCTCCCGAATGGATACCTCGTTCCTTGAAATGAGCGGATAGAACTGCTTCGCACGGCCATTCACCTTAAAAGCAACAGCTCCCTTTTTCTCCATTCTTCCCAACATCGTGATAATTATATGCTTATCCCAGCCGGTCTCAGCCTGAAGGGCGGCTGTCAATTCGGTTATGGTTCCCGCTCCTTTCTCCCATAATACATTCATAATCTTCCATTCTCCGTCTGATAGATTTACATTCGTCATAATAATATCCGTGCTCCTTTCTCAGTCTGTGAATATTATGTATGGTACACTTGTGTATACCTATTATTGCACATTGGTATACATGTGTCAACCTTATTTTTACAAAAATGATGCAAAAATGATGCAATTTTGATGAAACTTTGATGCATCCCTCATGTACAATGAATATTGGAACAGGAACGGAGGATTATTGTGAAAAAAAACATCAGAAAAGTCAGTATAATACTTCTTATCATATTATGCATAGGAGTTGTCTGGGGCTGTGGTAATGGACTGCAGGCACAACTTCTGACTGAAAGCGAGAATATTCTGTCTAAGAACGAACAGGAGAACAATGAGTCGGAAGATGATGAATTAGAAGACAATGATTCGGAAGATGTAAATAAAAAACTGTTTTACGAAAAGTCAGACAAACAGGGAATTGACCGTGAAAGTGCTGAAAAATACTTTCAGACACTTCTTGACGATGATGTTTTCCAGAACGGAGCCATGGAGCTTACGGGACTTATAATTGATGATATGGACGGAAATGGTCAGAAGGACATGCTGGTGACGGTATTGGATTCAGAACAAAAGCCGTTCTACGGTTCCGGCTGTCTATGGATTTATATGAATGAAGATGAACCGTACTGCTTTGCAGAAGAAGACTGTTCATATTATGGCTGGTTCAATGCCTTCCATGCGGACATTGACAATGATGAAAATATGGAAATTGTGTTCAGCGCACAGGGTTCGGGCTGCGGTGCTGTAGGAGATTCCTACAAAGCGATTTTTAAATACAAAGACCATAATATAGTAAGAATGGAACTTCCCTCAGATCTTAATGAAGATTATGACCAAGGACTTAATGTTATAGTTTCTCAAAAACCGGAAGAAAACAGCTACGGTGCATACTGCCCCTACTTCGATGAAATCATTTCCTTTCAGGCGTTTAATTCTTTCGATCCTACTGATACCACACAGATAGTCGGTCACAATGTAAGAGGCTTTTTCGATCTGCAATGTGTGGAATATGAGGGACAAAATGCGCTTCAGGCATCTGAATATTTAAATGGAGAAGGCGGAACTGTACATTGTGTTGCTACAGCACAATTTCTGATTGTGTGGGATGAGAATGGCGAAGCAAGCGTTGCAAAGTGGTGGATCGTAATGGATGAAAATATCGTGGACAACAGCCACGACAGCAGAATTGTTTATACAGATGAGGTTGCAACAGCGAAGCTATGTGGTTGATATTGTTACAGCTCAATATCAACCTGATATTCTTCGTCAATAGAAATGTATTCTACTCTATGTCTAATGCACTTCTCAAGCATTTTGGCATTATCTTTTAGCACCATCTCCAGTGTACAGTCTTCATCATCCATGCGGTTTTCAATAACGCTTGCAAACTTTCTGATATCATCAAAATGATTGGCAATATATTTTTCACTCATGACCAGACAATAAAATCTGATCTGGGCCAAATATTCTTCTTCAAAATCTTTCGCCCATTCAAAAGGAATATAGCAACCTTCCACGACAAGATTCTGATCGTTCTCAATAGCGGTCTTTATCATCTCGCACACAATTGGCCATAAATATTCCGTCAACGCCCCATCATCGCTCATAGGTGTCAGCGTCGTATTACCGCTGCGAATAAGACCCATTTTCAAATGATCTATAGAAAGATAGGGATATTTGTATTTTTCAAGAAGTTTCTGCGCAAGCGCTGTTTTACCTGTGTGCGATGCACCGGTTATTAAAATAATCATTTTTCCTCACCCCGACAATTATAATTTGTTCTCTTATTATATCATTCTACACGCCAATATCTACGAATTTGCTCTGCGGTAATATTGTCCGCAAAATTCTTTTTTAGCTGTAAAAATCGGTTCAAATCCATCAATATAGAAAAAAGTATGGCGCGCTCCTCGAATTCTTCCCTCGTGACAGGCAGCGGCGATTCTTTCATCTGCAAAAGCAGCTCAGAAAGGTCTTCAAGCAACGCTTTGGCATTATTGGACTCACCAAAGGAAATGGCTATTTCATGAATAAATGCCGAAATCTGCTCCGCCTGAGGGGGAATCTTACGGATACTAACGATTTTCTTGTAAATCTCTTTTAAGACAACGCATTGCTGCTCTCTCATATTCATATAAGTAATAAAATATTCAGCCTCTTGAAAGAAA
Organism: Lachnospiraceae bacterium; assembly: GCA_029062885.1. Classification (GTDB taxonomy): domain Bacteria; phylum Bacillota; class Clostridia; order Lachnospirales; family Lachnospiraceae; genus UBA3282. Next base: position 6,658 of record JAIDPH010000365.1, on the reverse strand, counting down.
GTATTGTTCGTATAATCGAGCGCCTGTTTCTTACCTATAGAAACATCCGAAGCAAGCTTATCAAAGCATGTCCCCGTATAATCTGACTTATCTTCTTTTTGTATATATTCCGACATACGAAAAAGTACGTTTCTTAAATCCTCTTCCAATATGCGCTGCATCTTACGGATTTCCTTTACCTTGCCCGGCATATAAAGATTCAGCAGCGTACCGATTCCCGCACCGATACATAACAGCAGGGCTTCATTTCCAATCGCAGGAAGCGACATATCTTTTTGCGTCAAATAGTGCGCAACAAGGACCGCATTGGTGGAGACAGCACTGACAAGACCTAACGGCTTGCAGCAGGCAACAAATAAGAATAAGAAAATACCGAAAGAAAGCACCCTGTATCCAGCAAGATGAAATACAACATATGCAAGTACTGCTGCCAGCAAAAACGCCATAATCCGCTTTACGGAAATGGCAATGGTTTCCTTGGTCGTATCCTGTATCGTCAAAAGTGTAATAATGCCCGCAGACGCGCTATAGTTTAACCCAAGGACGTCGGCAAGCAAAATAGCTGCGACACTTCCGGCAGAAATTTTGAGGATTTTCAGCATGGTATTATGTGACCTTTCTTGGGCGTTAGGTTGCGTTTAAAAATTGCAATTTATAATTACTTGTTTATTCAAACACATTTCATACGAATCTCAAACGAATAAAATTCGCTATTAGATAAGTTTTACATTAATTTTAAACGCAAATCAAACGCTTTTATATACAACTTTTCAGCACTTCAATCTTTATAACTCTATTTTAATCATCATCTTACAAATTCATAGACATACAATAAACGATATTGTTAGTGCTTCCCACTGCTCTTATATATCCCGTATCCACAAGCATTTTAAAATATCTTCTCACTGTTGCAGCAGATTTCTTGGTAATGTTTTCAGCTTTTTTTGGAGTAATTTCTCCATGCTCTTCAATAAAGCTAACAATTATACTTACCTTATCATAGTCTTTTTTAGTTAAAACTTCGCTCAAAACTTCGCTCAAACTTCGCTCATTTTTTTGAGCGAAGTTTTCATAAATAAACCCTTCATGAATTTTTATTGTAGTTATCATGTAGGTTCTGTCGGTATCTGTTTCAAATTCCGGTAAAGGAGAACCATTTCTTTTCAATTCACGTAAAATTTTAGATATACCCGTAGATTTCTTCTCAGACAAATCAATTTCCTTGAAAAATTCCCCTATCTTAGGATTGCGATATCTTCTGGCTCTGACTTTTCCTGCCGCAAATTTCTCCATATCAATATAATGTTCCGGTCCCGGAAAGTTAATTATCTGTATATGATCTAAATATATCCGAATCTCTACAGGAACATCATCTTTATAATTCTTATGCAAAACCGCATTTACAATCGCTTCTTCCAATGCATTATAAGGATAATTAAAAAAACGGTCTGCCTCTGCCCTTCCGTCAACTTTTACAACTTTTTCTTCAATCACATTTGTTTTAATGTAATCCAGTGCATCTTTTACCTGTTTCCATATAGGACCATAAAATGTTTTTTCTGTGAAGTCAGATGCCTCTGCCTCTTTATCATGAAATCGTACCAATTCAACCTTAGTTCCTGCAATTAGTTTGTCTGGTCTTTCTCCAAACATAAGCAGTCCAATATTTTTAATTGCAAAGCCTTCGTCTTTTTCTTCTGCAACTTCTTCAGATACTAACAAATCTTCTAATGAGCGCACATTCAGCTCTTCTATCAATGAACTATTACTTTCTCTAATAAAATCTTCCAGATATCCTCTACGTATATGTTCTACAGATGCTCGATTATTAATACGATCCACAAACGGTATTGAAGCAAATTTTTCAAAAAGTTCAGCCAATTCATTTTGTTTCGCTTCTGTTGTAAGCGATGCTGGGCGAATCCAATACTTCATAGTACGATTCGGGTCCTTCCCTAATTCGTTTTTGGAATAGACATCTACAGGTGCCTGATAAGGTCCTGCATCGCCTGCCGCACATTTCAAATAGACCAAATGTACACCTTTATATTCCACCACATCAATTTTAGGAATATAACGAGGCTCAATTTTATTGCAATATTGGAATATTTTCAGTTGGATATCATCAAGTAATTCGTTTGGTAAACCCACTGGCGGCAAAACAGGTATTCCGTTCTCTGCTTTTACGCCAATTACAATATATCCTCCGTCCACTCCTGCGATATCGTTTGCATAGGCACATATTGTATGCACAATATCTGAAGGATTAAATCCTGCTTTATACTCTATTCGATTTCGTTCTACTTTGCGCCCTTCTAGCAGGGTTTGTATTTTTATTGGAATCATGAAATCCTCTCCCATATGAAACTTATATGATAAGCTCTACATTCTTCATAATATTTTTTTCTAATTATTACAAAAGCTTTTCTTCCCACTCCGCTTCCTTAAATCCCGTAAGCACCTTATTATCAACTACAATAAGCGGGCGCTTTACAAGCATTCCGTTGGTTGCAAGAAGCTTTAACTGCTCTTCCTCGCTCATAGAAGGCAGCTTGTCCTTTAACTGCATATCTTTGTAGAGTAAGCCGCTTGTATTAAAAAATTTCTTAATAGGCAGCCCACTTTTTTCGTACCACTCTTTTAATTCGTCATAGGAAGGATTGTCTTCTGCAATGTGACGGTCTGTATAGGTAATATTATGTGCATCCAGCCATTTTTTAGCCTTCTGGCAGGTGGTGCATTTGGGGTATTGTATGAATAACATAGGTTTGCTCTCCTTTATTTTAATTTATGGACTTTAATATAACTGCTGTTTGCGTTGTCAAGTCTCATCCAGAAACCGCAACACAAATTCCCTGTAATCTTCACCGAGCGGAATCTCATAATCCACGAACAGCTCTCTTCTCTGTGTTATGACTTCTTCCTTATTCACCGGGTTGAATCCCTCTTTCTGAACATCCGCATAATAAACGCCAATCCCTCTCTTCTGCCATGACGGAAGCTCGTTATAATTTATGCCTTTTTGAAAAAGCAGTTCATTCTTATACGCCACGCTCTTCCCTTCCAATTCCATTGTAGCAGCATTCTGGCTTTCCCCTTCTTTACGCAGAGCCCAATAACAGTGCGCATTTAAGGAATTCCGATGCGAATCCTCCTGCCGCCACACAAAATAGTCTGCCACCCTGTCCTTATTGGGCAGCGGAATCACGCGGCAGTCAAATGTCGCCGTTTGTCCTAACGCCAATGAAAACGCTGCACTCGCTTCTCCTGCCAGAGTTGTATTAATCTTACGGACTTTCCTGCCGAATGTACGGTCTTCGGGATGAAACAAAAGCGATATCTCATCGCTTTCGGTGTAGCCATATACGATTCGAAATCCGACATTCATCAGAGATTTCACTGTTTCTATCATCAAATCCCTGAATTTGATATCAAACGGCGCCTCGAATTTGCAGATTTCCTTAGTAAGTCTGGTAAAAGACCTGCCATCCAATCGTGCCGCAATATACATATCGGGTAGAATATACTGGTCAAGCGATTCCTCGTAAATGCGTATTTCTTTATCAAAATCGTCAAATTTCATGATGTTCTCTCCCTTATTCTTCTATTTCATTCCACCCGTCTACGATAAAGCTTCCGCCTTCCATACGGACATAGAACAGCTCATCGAAGCCTTCCCTGTATTCCGGAAGTTCCAGTTTGCGATACGTACCCGCCACGGCATGGTCAGGTATCCTTGCTTTCCCTTTACGTTTTTGATTTCTTGCAATGCAATCAGAAACGGATGATTGAAAATAATAGCCATGTATACAATAACCATTATCCTTCGAGACACGAATGTACTTCTCTCTGTCCTCCCTCGTCGGATTGGTATTATCCACCACAAAGGAGCGTCCGCTTTCCACGCATTCCTGTAACAGTATATTCTCTTTATTTCTTGTATGTAAGGTATCCAGATTGATGTGGACATAATCTTTAAATCGTTCATGGTAAAAGGTCGATTTGCCGCTCGCTTGGATACCGATGAAAATGATGGCGGTCTTTTGAGGCATAGGGTTTGGGTACTCCTATATTAAGGTCTTTTGCATTTGCATAATTGATAACATTGTATTGGGTATCGTATGTATATAATTAATTGCGTTATTAACTTTAGCTGTCGATATATACTCTTTACCAGATAGACAAGTCAGCCAACCTCTTACAAGATTATTGCAGTTCTTTCTTCCACTATAGGAAGCTGCATTTATTCCTGTATCTTTGGAAATTTTTCTTTCCTTTCGAGCAATATCCATATTTTTAATGATTTTCACTCAAGCCAAACTCAATCATCAATTTTGACACATTTAATATGCTCACTATATATGTGTCATCAGTCTTTTTTCAGCTTTGTATAAATCTATTTTGGTTTGCTTTATTAATTCATTTTCAAAATTTTCAATCCCTTGTAAAATAATATTTGTTTCATTAATTGCTTCTTGTATATTTATTGGTATTTGCACTACTGCTGAAGTATGTGCAATAGATCCTCTTGAAGAACCATATGATGTTAATGTACTAACCCATATTACATCAAATTCCGATACATCAACGCCTAAATTGCCGAATATTTTCTTTAAATTTTCTTCCTTAATACCATGATTGCTTTTTAATAAGATATTATTGTAATCAGTTGCTATTTTATTTATTTTGGTAGAAATATTTTCATTAGTATCAACTTTCTCATAGTTAGCTAATAATCCAACTATAGGCAATGTTACCTTCTTGTCATTCTGCCAATTCCATAAGCTCTCAGCCAAAATAATTCTTGCAATTTCTTCAAAATAGTATTCTATTTCTGCATGACATAATACCTTATAACCTCTACACAGATCCATCTCTCGTTCACTTAAATACATCACATCTTTATCTATGAACGACGCGACAAAATGTTTTTGTATACCTTTTACCCTGCTAATAAGCACACGATATTTTTTTGTCTTCTTGTACATCACAAATCCCCCTAATATCGCTTATTTAAATCCGGGATTATTATATTAATTAACTCCTCAATCGTACTAAATCTCTTCTGTACTCGTTTTAATTCTTTTGTAGTATTACTAATACTGTCCATAAAAACAGAATCTGTTTCACAGATTTTTTCAAAGCCTTGCTTAAAATGTACTTTGTTAAGATTATGTCGAATATGAGCATCTGAAAAATAAAACGTAAAAACCTCAAATAAAGCTCTGTTAAATCTGTTATTATATTCTCCATTCTCCCATTTACTAAATGCTTCTTTTCGTCCAAAAATATCAAAACAAAAATTAATGCTCTTTTCTAACTCATTAAATTGCATTTCTATTTTGGTCTGTTCTTTTTCCCATATTTCGTTCATTCTTTTACAAGTATCATCTAAAAACTCTCTCAAATTGCCATTATAATTTTCCCGATTATACAGATAGCCATAATAGCGCAATGCTAATTCTATATCTCTCATCCTTGAATCAGCAGTTACATTTCTTAACAATAGCTTCATTTCTTTACTGTCTGCTGTAGCATCATCCAAAAAATCTAAAAATTTTCCAGGATGTAAAGCTTGTCTGAGTTCTTGTGGTGACAATGGTTTACTACCTGTATTAAGACGCAAAAAAACCGAATAAAGAAATTGTTCGCTAGGCCAATTTTTAATTACTATAGTTCTTATTGTCGCATTCTCAAACGCTGTTAAAAATCTATCATATTTTGAATCTTCTGCTAAGTCCTGCATTGTCTTTCCATCTAATTCAGATAATACTTCCAGCTTTTTTAAACGCAACTTAGTAAATTCTTCCTTTTTAGAGCAAAATTGTTTAATACTTAACAATCGTTGTTTTCCATCAATTACAACAAAGCTATTCTTCTTATCTTTCATCTCCGCCAAAATAATCGTCGGCACAGGCAACCCCAACATCAAAGATTCAATCAATCGGCTTTTCTCTTCTTGAGTCCATGCATCCCTTCTTTGAAATTTAGGATTAATATCTATATTACCCTTTTCTAACTGATTCGCTATAGTCTCCGTAGTCCAATCCATTCCCCAAACTACCGCACTATTAAATAAATCAAATTCATTACTTTCTTCAATATAATCTTCCAATTCAAACTGCATATAGTTATCCATAAAATATCCCTCCACTTTCATAATGATTATTATTGATTTATCAATTTATATCGTCTTATTCTATTTGTCCCATAAGATTCAACTTTATCCAATTCCTGTAATGTCTATAACAATTGCCTTGTTCTACATTCTTTTCCATCAAAAAGATTACCAATATCTATATCATATCTCTTTAACTCATGAAAGTAGATTTAAAACTTCCACCATTTCGTTTTCCACTTCATTTGGCTTAATCTCTTTTATGATTCTATCAATCGAGCATGAAACCCCGTATTCTTTTCTCATCCAATTATTCAATTTCTTAATAAATTTCTTCCCTGGCACAAGAGACAGTTTTTCTTCTAAAGTTCTCCACTTCGCTTCAATTACTTTTCGCGCCTGCCGATTGCAGGCTGAAACATCCAATCCAGCATTCGCCTCTTTTAAATGTTGAGAAATTTGATCTATTATATCATCTTTTTCCTCATTTACTAGCACCTCAATCTTAACTAAAAAATTATTTTATTCTTCTCTTGTTAA
>JAIDPH010000364.1 GCA_029062885.1 Lachnospiraceae bacterium | reverse complement strand
CTTACCGTAGCGTCCAATCCGTTAGGCGTAATAAAAAATGTATCATAACAGCCGATATCTCTCGCTTTCTGGTTCATCATGGCAGCAAACTGCTCCACGCTCCCTCCAACAGCTTCCGCAATAGCTACCGCAGAATCATTATGCGACTCCAACATCAAAGAATAGAGCAAGTCACCAAGCCGATACTGCTCTCCCGGCTGCATATAAAGCTTGACTTTCGGCATACTCGCCGCATATGCGGAAACCTCAACAATATCGTCCAAATTTCCGTATTCCAACGCCAGAATACAGGTCATGATTTTCGTTGTACTTGCCATCGGCAGTATTTCTTTCTCGTTTTTTCCGTATAAAACACGACCGGAATCAGCATCCATAAGTACGGCTGCCTGAGCATAAAGCTGCAGCTCCGTACCATTGCTGCTTTCTTTAGCATATGCGCAAAGCGTCTCCGATATAATAACAGCTGTCATTAGTAACAAAGCCAGGCTCTGCAGCCTGACTTGCAAGAATTTCTTCACAATCCTTGTTAACCTGCAACCAATGTACTTACACATAGATTAACCCGAAAAATTTTAATTGTTAATGTATATGCGCTTAAAACAGGTGTAATAACAAAAACAGTAATTATATATCCAACTGCAGTTGTACTTCCGATTCAGCCTGCAGCTTAAATTCCTCCATCTGTACCGGATTAATCTCCGGCAAATCATCAATCGACTTAACACCGAAGCTTCTAAGAAACTGTTCCGTGGTTCCAAACAATAACGGGCGCCCCGGTGCATCAAGTCTTCCCACCTCTGCAATCAAATCAAACTCAATAAGCCTGTTGACTGCATGGTCACAGCTTACGCCACGGACTTTCTCTATTTCCAGTCTGGTAACCGGCTGCTTATATGCAATAATTGACAAAGTTTCCAGCAACGTATCTGTCAGTACATATTTTTTTGGCGTCTTGGCAATCTTTATCAAATACTCATAAAGTTCTCCTTTAGTACAGAGCTGCACTGCATTGTCCAATGTAGTCAATTCGATTCCTCTGTCCTCTTTCCGATATTCCTCCGCCATCTCTTCCAAAATTTCTTTGGTAGTCTGTACGTCCTCTTCTATGACATCCGCTAATCTTTCAATCTCAACGGAATCTCCCATCGTAAAAAGTATGGCTTCCAATACTGATTTTGCCTTTTGTCTCTCCATTCTTACAAATATTCTCCTTTTCCTTAAACTCGCTACTGTTCATTTGACGTAATTATAATATCTGCAAAAGTATCTTCCTGCTCAATTCCGATTTTCCCTATTTTCATCATTTCAAGGATTACCAGAAACGTAACTATGACCTCCATCTTACTGCTCTGCTTCTCTAGCAGCTTCCTAAAACTGAATGTCTTATGACTCTTGATATAATCTTCTATGTATAATGTCTTGGCATCCATATCAATTTCATCTTTTTCGATTTTTCCGAAGGTGCTTCTGACGGGGTCTATTTTATCTTCCTGCCTTCTCATCACATACTTAAAAATCTCGTGCAGCTTGGCAAGCGTCATATCCCCAATCAGCTCCTCATAGTCGACAGGCTGCCTGTATTCGCTCACTTCCTTAGGCAGCGTTGGCTTCTTATATAAGCTGCGTTCTGCTTCAAGCATTCTGTCCTTTAACTCATAGGACATATATTTACACATTTTATATTCCAACAACTGCTCTACCAGTTCCGTTCTTGGGTCTTCCTCTTCACCCTCTTCGTTTACCTCTCTTGGTAAAAGCATACGGCACTTAATATCAATCAGAGTTGCCGCCATCACGAGAAACTCACTCATGACGTTCATATCTTCTGTCTCCATCTGTTTGATGTAGGCAAGATACTGCTCCGTAATTTCTACGATAGGAATGTCGTAAATATCCACCTTGTTTTTATCTATCAAATGTAATAACAAATCCAGAGGTCCTTCGAAAACCTCCAGTTTTACGGAAATTGCCATAACATGTCCACCTTTTCTACTACCCGCTTCTTAAGCCGGCATCAAATGTATCACTACCAGTTCTCCCGGATTGAATATTCTGAGTGGGAGTGTATGCATTCCAAGCCCTCTGCTTAGAATCATAACGCAGCCATCCTTCTCAAACCTTCCTCCGTCATACTTTGGAAAAAGAGTCCATTTGGGAGACACCACGCCACCAATAACCGGAAGCCGCATCAATCCTCCATGTACATGTCCTGAAACGACTAAGTCAGCTCCCCATCCCGCATATTCTTCAAAATAATCAGGATTATGCGCTATCAAAATCTGAAATTTATCCTTATTGGGAACGCCTATCGTATCCCGCAAATAGTTTTTCGGCATCGGATATATGTGGAACTTCCTATAATAACATCTGTCTAACTGCAGACCACATATATTTATATTAACAGACGGCATATCTACATTTTCATTAATCAAGGGCTCTATACCGGCCTTATATAAACTCTCTACATAATTTTCATATATATTCCCGTACTGCTTGGGATTAAGAGCCATACGGTGCTCATGGTTTCCCATTCCGCAATAAACGGGATATTTTGCTCCAAGCTGCTCCATCAGCCTGACTGCCACATGATATTGTTCACCCTTACATGCAGTCATAATATCTCCGGCAGCCAGAATGGCATCAGGTGCAAGCTCATCTATTTTCGAGAGCAGTTTTTCATTCTGTTGTCCAAATGACTTATTGTGCAAGTCTGATATCAGAACAAAAGTACATTCTTTGGCTATCTTTTTTGACTTAATCTCATAGCAAACTGTCACAAACCGGTTGCAATCGTAGCACATAACTATTAAAAATAAGCCAATAAGAATTCCAATGACAATCAGTATAGTAGTGAACATCCCTTTTCTCCATATTCTAATCAGTACAACTTATAAAGTATATCATATTCAATAATAAAACCGCAATCCCCGCTGACAAAAAATCATCGACATACAAAGTAAGCAAGTCAGGATACCAGATACTTTAACCAGAGTTTACGAAGATAATGCAGGTATCCTGCTTTCTCCACGGAATCCGCCGCCAGAATGGACACGCTTCCTATACGCTTACCATTCAGCTTATAGACAGCCTCGCCTATGGCATCTCCCTGTGCAACCGGTGCCTCCACTATCTTAGGAAGGCTTATTTCCTTCTCTATGTCATTCAGGTTGCTGCCTGCCGTATCCAGATAATGAAACTCTCCTGCGTATGCAAGAGCGACATTTTCCTCCACTCCCCCATGTATCTGCTGTGCCGGGAGTATATCTTTATTTTCATCCGTATACATATTGCTTACACTATATCCGTAATTCAAAAGCGTCATGGCATCCTTAAACCTTGTATCTTTATCCGGCGCTGCCATGACAACCGCAATAAGCTCCATCCCGTCTTTATTAGCGGTCGCCGAGAGGCAATAAAGGGCTTTAGAAGTAGAACCTGTTTTTAATCCAGTCGCCCACTCGTACTGCTTTAACAGCTTATTGGTGCTGGATAAGGTAAAAGTAGATGTTCCGCGTGCGGTACGATGTTCAATATCTTCCATCCAGATGCCGGTATAATCTAAAACTTCCGGATACTTCGTTATCAATTCTCTGGACATAATCGCTACGTCTTTCGCAGAAGTATAGTGGTTGTCGGAATCTGTAAGTCCGCAGCAGTCCTCAAAGTTCGTATTCTGCATTCCCAGACTTTCCGCCTTCTCATTCATCAGCTTAACAAATTCGCTCTCACTTCCCGCTATGTATTCCGCAACCGCTACACTGGCGTCATTTCCCGACGCTACCGCAATACATTTGATCATGGTATCCAGCGTCTGGGTTTCACCTTCATCAAGAAATACCTGCGAACCACCCATAGATTTGGCATATGAACTGGTTGTAATCTTATCCTCCAAATGAATCCTGCCGCTCTTCAGATGCTCGAATATAATAAGAAGAGTCATAATTTTCGTAATGCTTGCCGGGCTTCTTCGTGTATTGGCATCCTGTTCACAGATAATCTGTCCGGTGGAGGCCTCCATAACAACATAAGAGGGCGTTGCAACATCCGGCGCCGCATAAGCCTTCATAGGTATGTATACACACATATTGACACATAAGCATATCATCATAAGCAGAGTATAAACACGTTTTCTCCTTTTTCTCACATTCATCTCTCCCGCATATTTCTCTATAATATAGATATTACCGTAGGTGAAATGTTTATGACTATGATATGCTTTTTTTCACAATATAAGTGTCTCCGGTATGAGTCACATCTAAAAACAAAATCCCTGACAAACATCAGGGATTTGCTCTTCATTAATTGTATTTACGTTTTCTTGCTGCTTCAGATTTTTTCTTACGTCTTACGCTTGGTTTCTCGTAATGCTCTCTCTTACGAATCTCCTGTTGAATACCGGCTTTCGCACAGCTTCTTTTAAAACGACGTAATGCACTATCCAAAGTCTCGTTCTCTTTTACGATTACGTTCGACATTCCGCACCTGACCTCCCTTCAGTCCCTAACAAGTATCTTGACTGATTGGGTTATTAATGCGCACACGCGCACTGTGTATCTACACACAATATAAATTATACCACAATCTGGATATGAGTCAACTACTATTTTTTCATATAAAACCCTTTTTCTTTTTTCTTACTTTTCCTTAATCAAGCAGCCTAAACCCATCTTTTATCCCATCTCCACGAAACTCTAATTCCACTTTTTCAGGTGCTGACGGAAAATAATCATATCCTACTCTATCACCATAAATAGGATAATAGAATGTCTCGCCATCAATTTCATATGCCTGCACATCATAAGTTCCATAATCGTTCTGCCGCAGATAATTTGGAAGGAGTCTGACTTCATAGATATAAAAAATAAGCATACACAGTTTATATCCTCCGTATAATACAGCCAGGAAATATATGATTTTGTCCTTTTTCAGTTCAAGTATCAACTCTCCTAACGGCAACACTGCCAAGAGCAGTACATAAGCATAACCATACCGCAGTAAAGGCGCACTGAACTGCCAGTACAGGTAAGAAAACAGAATGGCCGTCAATACAAGCAGATAATCCAACCTCTGCCACTTCTTTTTTATAATAGTAAAACCTAATATAAGAATAATGATTCCTATACTTGCAATATCAGCAATTATCAGCAGTTTACCAAATGAAGAAAGCATAGTGGAAAACCAATCTGGAAACCACTGGGTTATAGGCAAATCTACCAGTGCAGCATCATATAAGCCCCTGCCCCACACCTTAATCTCCGCCGCATCTATCGCCGCCTTCTGCGCACTTATCTTCCAGTCTACAGAAAATAAATCCAGTTGCGGGAAAGGATACAACAGCCAGCCGGAAATAATAACTGTACGAACCAGCCATGGGGTCACGGTTATTATGCCCATCGTAAGGTAAATCGCCATCTCTTTAAAGCGTTTTTGCCTTATCAGGATGATAACAGGCTTGATGACAAGTATAAGAATAAGTCCCGCTGTCAGCTTAATGGTCAAAGCGTATACACCGCACACGCACAGCAGGGCATAAGGTATTTCAGTATCATGTTCCTCGTCTGATTCCAATAAGCCCAGCCATTTAATAATAATGAAAAAAATCATACACATAGCAGCATAGTCAGATGATGGTGATATAACTTCATCACAGATGACGGTAAGATAATAAGCCGCAGCGGCTCTGGCATAATCGGATAACAGCAGCTTCTTTCTTTTCCAAGTATCCGCTATATCCAAAACTGCAATACTTAATACGAGCGCAAAAAAACCGTTAATCGTGTGCATGGATTGTCCGATCAGAAATTTCATGCTGTATAACGCTGATAAGGCAAACACAGAACTGTTATATGCAAAACGAATATGCAGATTACCCAGTCCTTTTACTACACCATACTCTTCTATCCAACGGATGCTCTGTCCATGATATAAATCAGAATCATAAGCTATATATCCTCTGGATGTAAAGTAACTCCAAAGCACAATCAGTACAAGTATGACCACCATTCTGGATATACGGCATTTTTTAAATTCAGTCATCATTATCTGCCCTATTCTTTTTCGAAGGACAATCATAATCAGAATACATACTGTAAGCATGAAAATATTTGCCAATAATTCCACTTTGTTAAAAATACTGAATATCTGGGAATAAACAGTGGCAATGATAAGTCCGGCTACCAAAATACTATCTATTTTCTTTATTCGATAATTAAATTTTTTTTCGACAGCATATGCAAATCCCTGTCCTAAACAAAACGTAGTTAAAAAAATATATACCCAATTAAACAGAACCGCAAGCATCGTCTTTCTCCTTATCAGCACAGTGGGCTTTTCTTTCATGTACAGTATATCACAAGGCACAACATAAGACTAATATAAAATATTCCGCAAACTCAATTTTCATGGTACACTTAATATCATAATGTACAAACCGACCTCATAAACCTAATGAAAGAAGGAAGCCCCATATATGAAAACAGTTGGTATTATTGCAGAATACAATCCATTTCACAACGGACACGCATATCAGATTACAGAAGCAAAAAAAATTACCGGAGCAGATTACTGCGTCATCATAATGAGCGGAAATTTCATGCAGCGCGGTATTCCCGCGATAATGGATAAATCGCTTCGCATACAGTCCGCTCTTATGTGCGGCGCCGACCTGGTGCTCGAACTGCCTGTTCATTATGCTACGGGCAGCGCAGAATACTTCGCATCCGGTGCCATCGCAATGTTGGACAGACTTAATGTTATCAACTGTCTGTGTTTTGGAAGCGAATGTGGAAATATACAGGTGTTATCCATGTTATCTGACGCTCTTGTATCTGAAAACGAAGAATTTAAAGACTTGATTAAGCAAAACCTGAAGACCGGTTCTTCCTATCCCAAGGCGAGAAATGATGCGCTTATTGCTTCTTCACCACAGTTTACCGGGTATTCTGATATTCTCCAATCTCCAAATAATATACTTGGTCTGGAATATCTGAAGGCGCTAAAAAAACGCGGCAGCCATATAGAGCCATACACTATATCACGAATAGGAGCAGACTATCATGATGGTTCTATTAATGATTCTTATAGCTCTGCTCTCGCAATCAGAGAGTCTATTGAGATTAAGCAGGATATAAGCCTTATAAAAGAACAGCTTCCCGATACTGTATATAAATTACTTGAAGAAAACTATCTAAAGACCTTTCCTATCACTACGGAAGATATTTCTTCCCTGATTCTGTATAAACTTATTAAAGAACAGGAAAATGGCTATAACCAATATTTTGACATTGACAGCGCTTTTTCAGACAGACTGGAAAGTCTTATTTATTCCTATACGGATTATGCTTCATTCTGTGAGGAAGTAAAGACACGGAATATTACCCATGCAAGAGTAGCAAGAAATCTGCTGCATATTCTTCTGGATATTTATCAGGCGGACGTAGATGCTTTTTGCGCGGACGATTATGTGTACTATGCAAGAATTGGCGGCTTTAGAAAAGAAGCCGCTCCACTTTTGTCAGCCATAAAAGAGAACTCTTCTATTCCGCTTATTTCCAAACTGGCAGACTCCGATGCTTATGTTACTTCTAAAAACGGCAGAAAAATGCTAAGCAGGGATATTGAATCAAATCATATATATTCCCTGATAGTAAGCCGGAAGTATCATCAGAATTTACTAAATGAATATAAAAGACCGATTGTTATTTTATAACAATCGGTACTTTGAAACAATCGTTACTTCGTAACGATCTTATTTATGTACTCCTTGATTATGTCATGAACCATATTCGCTACTTCCTTGCTATTCTTGTCCTTATATTCCTCATATGAAATCGCTGGGAGGTAATGCACCTGAGTCTTCACTTTTCTGATTGACCATTCTTCAAATACTTTATATGAGTCAATCAACACGACCGGTACAATCGGAACTTTTGCCCTCATCGCACTTTTAAAACAGCCCGGTTTAAAATCGCAGACTTCATTATGATTGTGATAATACCCGCCTTCCGGAAAGATAATATATCTTCTTCCTTCCGCCACCTCTTCCGAAATCTCTTTAATTATCCTGACAGACTGGCGCAGGTCATTTTTAAACATACGTTTTGCACGTATCAGATTTAAGAACTGCGTAGTCAGAATCACATGTGACTTGGCATCATCAATAACAACCGAACAGGGTTTTTCATGGGTATATATAATCCCAAGAGCGTCGTATTTACCCTGATGGTTAGGGAACATGACATATCCGCCTTCCTTTGGCAGATTCTCCATTCCAAAACCCTCTGTCCTAATATGTCCGGATTTCACCATTCTGTTTACTGTCAGTCTTGCATATGCATAACACTCCTCTTCCGTATACTTCTCCGGATGCTTTGATATATATGACATTTTGGGTATCATATAAATTCTCGGTAAATTACAGATAATCAACTGTATAAAACGTAACATTATGTCCTATCCTTCTTTCTATTGTGAGGAATCAGAATAACGGTGCAAACAACTTTAATATTGGTCCAATCACATTCATCTTCATAACCTTTTTCCTGCACCATTCAAGTGTAATCTCTTCCGATATGGCAAATGTATCTTCCATGTCCTTCTTCAGTTCATCTATTGTCTCAGTCTGATACATTAAAACGCCGCATTCAAAATGGTGGTAGAAGCTGCGGTAATCAAAATTGACAGTTCCAACAACCGCCGCCTCATCATCACATAACACGCATTTGGAATGAATAAAACCGGGCGTATACTGATAAATTTTTACACCTGACTCTAATAAATTCACATAAGCTGACTGTGTCAGCCAGTATGCTGATTTCTTATCAGGAATTCCCGGAGTCACAAGCCTTACATCAACGCCTCTTTTTGCCGCCAGTTTGAGCGCTGTGTTCATTTCATTATCTATTATCAGATATGGAGTAAAAGCATAAAAATACTTCTTGGCATATCCTATCATGTTAAGGTAGACATTTTCTCCTACAGTCTCATCATCAAACGGCGTATCTCCATAAGGTTGTACATATCCCCTGCCGCCCGTCTGCTCCTCAAAACGGCATCGGTACGGACTGTAGTCTTCATCGGTAGGACGTGTAATATTCCACATCTGAAGAAACATTACGGTAAAATTCCATACAGCTTCCCCGTCAAGACGGATGCCTGCATCTTTCCAATATCCGTGCAGCGTTTCATAATTGATATACTCATCCGCTAAATTGACTCCGCCTGTATATCCTATTTTACCATCTATAACCACAATTTTTCTATGATCTCTGTTATTCAATATAATCGACATAAGCGGAATCAGTTTGTTAAAGGCAACACACTTAATCCCCTTCTTTTCGATATACTGCTCATATTGTTTCGGAAGTTTAAGCACGCTTCCAAAATCATCATATATAAGCCTTACTTCCAACCCCTGCGCTGCTTTCTTCTCCAGAATCTTTAGGATTTCATTCCACATTTCACCCTCTCCGATAATAAAATACTCCAAAAAGATAAAATGCTCAGCAGTCTCAAGGTCCTGCAGTAATTGCTTCCAATAAGCCAGTCCATCGGCAAAATATTGCGTTTGCGTGTTCTTACATACTGATGTTCCTGAAAATGTATTAAGGTAGCCAAACTGATTGGCAATTGTCTCATTTTTTTCCTGCAATTCCTGCTGTATATCCTTATTATCCGATATATTCTTTCTCATCTGCTCATCTGCTAACTGCATATTTTTAGCCAGATTACGCGAAATGAAAACATGTCCGAATGCAAGATACAATATACCGCCAAAAATCGGAAACGTCAGAATCGGTATAATCCATGCCAGCTTAACAGCAGGATTGGTTGGTTTATAAATAAGGTAAAAAACAACAATCAGACTAAGCATTCTAAGCACTGCCGCAATAGCCACATAATGACTGCTCCATCTGAGAATAACAAAAATAAAAAAAACAACCTGCATTAAAACAATCAGCGCTGTAACAAATATTCTGTTAAATACAATCTGTAATACTTTTCTCATAGCAGCTTACTTAACCATATAGGGTGCAATAGCCTTTTCAATTTCCGAAATTTTTTCATTGGTCTCCAATATTCTCAGTTCTACGTTATCGGATAAATCCATAGAAAAAATGCCCATAATAGACTTGGCGTCCACAACATATCTTCCCGAAGCCAAATCAAAATATCCCTCAATATTACTTATTACCGATACAAAACCCTTAACCTTTTCAATAGAATTCAAATCCAGTGTATAACTTTTCATAATAGTATATATTCCTTTCTCAGCCTTTGAATTATGTCGTCGCTCCCCCAGCTTAAATAAGCTGACTATATATTCGTTCTAATTGTTCTTTGTCCAGTGACACTTCATTCAGTATCGTATGCCTGTCCTTTCTTGTAGCAGGCGCTTTCTGCCATGCATCCACAAAGATTTCTTTCGTAATATTCCAGTTTAAAGGATTTATATCCAATTCATATGCCTTCAGAATTTCCCGCAATCTGATAGCATTCCTGCCCTGCAGGATGCAGCCGACCACGCTTCCAAGCGCAACTGCCATGCCATGCGAAATCCTGATTTCCGGGTAATTTTCTTCCAATGAATGGCAGAAAAGATGCTCCGAACCACTGCTTGGTCTGGAATTTCCCGCAATTTCCATAGCAAGACCGCCCATTACAAGCGACTGCGTCAGAGTTTTGATAAACTCCTTACTTTTCAAGGACTTTTCTTCATTATAGCAAAGTGAAGTAAGCGCCATGTCTGAAATCATATATGCGAAATCATCTACGCGTTCTCCCCTATGAGCCGCATCCAGTTTCCAATCATATAATGCCGTATATTTGCTTATGGTATCACCAATTCCTGATTTCAACTGTTCTATCGGTGCGTTCATAATTACGTTGATATCAACAACTATGCCCGTCGGTATCTTACAGCCCAGAGTTTTACGTAGCTTATCATCAATATCCAGCACCGCCACCGGTGAGGCAAGGCTGTCGTTACTCAAAGTTGTAGGCAGACAGATATATGGAATCTTTCCGACAAATCCGGCATACTTTGCAACATCCAGCACTTTGCCGCCGCCTATTCCTATAATCGCCTGATAACCCTCCACGCAAATTGTTCTTGCAAGCTCCATAGCCTGATCAAAAGAATTCTTTTCAATCAGATGCAATTTACTGTTCGGTAAATCCCTCTGCATCTCATCCAGGTATTTCTGTATAATGTTAATCAGACCCGGTTCTGTTACAATCATGACCTTCTGCTTATCTATATCCGGAATGCATTCTGTAAGCACCTCATCCAAATGTTCAAAAACGCCTTCCTCAATAATAAGACAATATGGCAAATTAAATCTATTCATCCTAAGTACTCCTTTTATTTTTCACACTAAGATAGTGCAACATCCATAATCATCATAATAAGAAAACCGGCTGCAAATCCCAATGTAGCTCCATCCGAGTCTCCGTCTCCCGACGCCTCCGGAATCAGTTCTTCCACTACCACATATATCATGGCTCCTGCCGCAAATGCAAGTAAATACGGCAGTGCTTTCTCTATTGCACCTGTCACTAAAATAGTGACAAAAGCTCCAATCGGTTCTACAATACCAGATAAAACGCCATAAGTAAAGGCTTTCTTTTTACCCGTGCCGTTACTTTTCATCGGCATTGATATGATTGCTCCTTCGGGAAAATTCTGGATGGCAATTCCTATTGCCAGTGCATATGCTCCTGCAAGCGTTATCTCATTACTTTTTGCCATTACCCCTGCAAATACCACTCCTACTGCCATCCCTTCCGGTATATTATGCAGGGTGACTGCCAATGCCAGCATTGCAGTTTTATTAAGGCTGCTCTTTATGCCCTCAGGTCTGTTCCCGCCCGGATGAAGATGGGGAATAATTTTATCCAGTCCATATAAAAAGGCGATACCTAACACAAAGCCTGTTGACGCAGGAATAAACTTAAACTTCTCATAATTCTGCGACATATCAATGGCAGGAATAAGCAGAGACCATACCGATGCCGCAACCATTACGCCGGAAGCAAATCCCAACAAGACCTTCTCCAAAAGCTTATTCATGCTGTTTCTCATGAAAAGAACACAGGAAGCTCCCATAGCCGTACCAAACAGAGGAATCATAAGTCCCAAGAATATACCCATATATGAGTCTCCTTCATCTATTATATACCATACCCCTTCCTTAATCCGCAGATTTTTCTTAAGGAAAAAGTCTTATATAATATATGATTCTCTCCGTTTATAGTTACAAATAATCCCAACTGTTATTTTTTATCAAATAATTCCAACCGTTATTTTTTCTCAACTAGGCTGTGATAAGTTTCAAAAACTGATATATAAGGAATGCAATGAGCCATGCAACGCCACACTGCATCAAGACTACCCCAAATGCTCTTAAAGCGGAGCCCATCTCGCGCTTTATTGTTGCAACGGCCGCCACGCAAGGCGTATAAAGCAGCGTAAATACAAGAAAGCTGATTGCCGAAACCGGCGTGAATATAGCTCCCATTGTCTCACTCAAACTGCTCATCGATGTACCCGTCAGTACACTTAATGTACTGACAACCGCTTCTTTTGCAGTAAATCCACTAATAAGTGAAGTCGCCACACGCCAGTCATTAAATCCCAGCGGTGTAAAAATCGGAGCTATACATCTTCCGATAATGGCAAGCAGACTGTCCTTGCTGTCTACGACCACATTCAGACGGCTGTCAAAGGTCTGTAAGAACCAGATAACCATAGTGGCAAGGAAAATAATCGTAAATGCCCTTTGCAAAAAGTCTTTTGCCTTATCCCACATGAGCAGCAATACACTCTTAGCTGACGGGAAACGATAATTGGGCAGTTCCATCACAAACGGCATGGAATTTCCGCGAAAAATAGTGTGATTCAAGATTATTGCTACAAGCAGTCCCACTAAAATGCCCAGCACATACATTCCCATCATCACAAGCACCGGATGCTCAGGGAAAAATGCTGCCGTAAATAAGGCATAAATCGGAATTTTAGCCGAACAGCTGATAAAAGGAATCAACATAATTGTCATTTTTTTATCGCGCTCCGATGACAACGTTCTGCTGGACATAACCGCAGGCACACTACAACCGAAGCCTATCAGCATTGATACAAAGCTTTTACCTGACAATCCAATCTTCCTTAAGGGTCTATCCATAACAAATGCTATTCTTGCCATATATCCCGAATCTTCCAGAATCGAAAGGAAAAAGAACAATACCACTATAATCGGCAGAAAGCTCAGCACACTTCCTACGCCGGTAAAAATTCCATCTATAACAAGACTTTCCACAACAGGATTAATTCCGTATGCAACAAGCGCATTATCAACCCATACCGAGAGGGCGTCAATTCCCATACTCAGTAAATTGCTTAAGTACTCTCCTATCACACCGAATGTCAGCCAGAAAATGATCAGCATTATAACTAAAAAAGAAGGAATGGCAAAATATTTACCCGTGAGTATTGAATCTATTTTAACGCTTCTTTTATGTTCTCTGCTCTCCTGACACTTAATAACTGCCGATTCGCATACTTTTTCAATAAAGGTATAACGCATATCAGCCAAAGCGGCGTTCCTGTCCATTTCACTGTCCCGCTCCATCTCTACGATACTGTGTTCCATCAGTTCCAACTCATTCTGTGACAGTTCCAGACGCTCTATTATATCTTTATCACCCTCAACGATTTTAGTCGCCGCAAAACGTGGAGAGAACCTAATTGTTTCAGCATGATCCTCAACCTGATGGCTTACTGCGTGAATACATCTATGTACGGGCCCTTTTTCACAGAAATCCGTCACCTGAGGATATATCCGCCTGCCTGCCACTTCTCTGATTGCACGGATTAAGTCGTCTATACCCTCATTCTTGGCAGCGCTGATTGCAATTACCGGAATTCCCAGCTGCTCCTCCATCTTTCCTAAGTCGATCGTGCCTCCGTTTCCGCGCACCTCATCCATCATATTAAGCGCAAGTACCATCGGAATATGCATTTCCAACAATTGTAATGTCAGATACAGATTTCTCTCGATATTCGTTGCATCCACTATATTGATTATGCCATCCGGCTTATCATTTAAAATGAAATTTCTCGTAACGATTTCCTCGTTACTGTATGGTCTGATAGAATAGATGCCCGGTAAATCTACCACGGCATCTCCCTTTTCTCCCCGGATTTCACCGACTTTCTGGTCTACCGTAACACCCGGAAAATTCCCGACATGCTGGTTAGAACCGGTCAATTGATTGAATAAAGTGGTTTTTCCACAATTCTGATTTCCTACTAATGCGTATATCATATCCCCATTACCTCTATCTGCCGTGCATCGTCTTTACGAATCGTCAGTTCGTAGCCTCTTAGCTCTATCTCTATCGGGTCGCCCATTGGCGCCACCTTACGTACTCTCACCTTGGTCTTGGGAATCAAACCCATATCCAAAAAACGGCAGCGCAGTTCTCCTGCTCCACCTACTTTAGTGATTACTGCCTCCTGCCCGATTTTTACCATATCCAGTGTCATAAGTATTTCTCCTTCTTGTCTATCGTGCTTTAGCTTTACGTTTAATAGTTTATGCCAACTGGTCTGGGTTGTCAACTGAGGAGATTGTCAGGTTTAGGCTTTCTTTTATTCAGAAAATGACGATAAAATATGCGAACGAAACGCAAAGTTGACAAGAAGAAACTACAGATTGGTTGTTTCACCCTATTCCTTGGTCGTAGAATGTTTGCAGGAGGTGGGAAAATGACATTAGGTCAAAAATTAAAAACATTATTAAAAGAAAACAGCATGACACAGAAGGATTTAGCTGAAAGGCTGGATGTGTCCCGACAGGCAGTCGGGAAATGGGTAAATGATAAAGGAATACCTGAAGTAGGGAAATTAGTACAAATCAGCAATCTATTCGGAGTATCAACGGACTACCTGCTGAAAGAGGATTACGAAGAGAAAAGCATATCAGAAGAAAATAGCATATCGGAAGAAAATAGCATATCGGAAGAAAAAGCCGTTACAAAAAACGACGTTTCAAACAGCGGATATTACGTAAGTCAGGAGATGCTTGACGGGTATATGTCATATAGCAGGCAAAATGTAAAGCTGATTACCGGAGGAATAAGTCTTTTTATATTATCAAATGTTTTTGGCACATTTGAACACAATAGCATGTTAATGTCTTTGCTATATTGGCTTACAATGACATCAGGGATAATCCTTATAATTTGGCATTTTTTTCAGATAAAGCAATATCAGGAAATAAAAAATGAACATCTTGCATTTGATGATAAGGTATTAGGTGAGTTTAAGAAACAAAGGGAAATCAGACGAAAAAGATATGCAGTTATGATTATTGCAGGAGTAGTTATTCTTATGGCAAGTTCTGAAATAGAACGCTTTTTTATGATTTATTTCGGACAGACAGCTTGCAATGTTATTGGATGGATAGCCGATACGGTATGGTTATCACTTATTATATGGGCGGGAATGTCTATGCACATTGACAGCATTATCATTAAAAATACAGAGCATCCCCCTAAAAACAGCCGTATGAAAAAATATCGCTGGGTATATATGGCATTACCGGTTACAGTTATTGCGGTTTTGATTGGAATTATAACAAACGCATGGAGTCCATATGCACCTATCATAATTTTGTTTTGCTGCCTATTGGTTACAAC
The DNA here is from genome assembly GCA_029062885.1 of Lachnospiraceae bacterium. Classification (GTDB taxonomy): domain Bacteria; phylum Bacillota; class Clostridia; order Lachnospirales; family Lachnospiraceae; genus UBA3282. The sequence goes on along the minus strand of JAIDPH010000364.1, from coordinate 1,910 downwards.
ATGTAAATTGCTTATAGAAAGTAGGGAAAAAGATGAATAAGAAAAACTATATAAAAAAGAAAGTCTATACAAAGATCAATATTCTGCTTGTGTTTGGGCTGTGTATTTGCGTAGGATGTTCCGCACAGCAGGGAAGAAAATATACCCTAGAAGAATTGGATAACTTGGCTGAAATCAGAATATATTCAGCGGAGCATAATGAACTTATAAAAATAATAAGTGATGAAGAACAGTTATATCAATATAACCATTGTTCGTTTTTTGATGATTCTGACATAATGGAATGCCAGGACGAATTGGAAAAGGACTTAGAAGGCGCAAAGGAGCAATACTATTTGATTTCATACAAGTACCCTGTTGCACGTTTTGGTAAAAAGGAGTTGGAAGAAAATACTACCATCACATTATATGAAAATACAAATATTATCAAAATGGCAGTGGCGGAAGAAAGTATCAAATCATTTCCTGTTCCGGAGGAATTTTTGATTTTCTACTATGAAATTTCCGAGGATGAAATGGATTTTTATCATTCTTTAGTTGAATGATATGTTTGTTTACAAAATTGACTATCACTTTCCTATGGTGGCAATTATCCTGATGGACAACTTGCCGCCATTTCTATTTTCAGTAGCTATTAACGCATTGTGTAAAATTAAAATTGTTCCTTAGAGAAAAACATATCAAATTGAAAAAGCGTATCAGAAGAAACAGCCGTTACAAAAGAAAACGCTATCTCAAACATCGGGTATTACGTAAGTCAAGCTGTTCCATCAGACTTTTAGGCAAATGCTAAGACTATGATGCACAGGTATATCTACATACATTTTTTATCTCTGACCGGCTCTCTGCCCTAATTTATATGGGTTTATGCAAATTTGCACAATACAATAACTTGTATTCCTTTTTTACATAAAGTCAGCTGTTATACTATATGATGGTTTTCATATTTAATTATCGTTATTTCGTCTCTGTTTTTTCTACATCTATAACTTATATAAATAATTGCAATTTCAATCCGGGCATGATATAAATGTTTCATATCAAATCTTTTATTTATTTTTCTATTATCACAAGTCACAAAGGAGACACGTCTATGAATCAAAAAATGAAAAAACCAAAGTTGAAAGCCAACAATTCACAAACCAGAATGCTGCGAATCCAAAAGAAATAAGTTCAGATTCAGAATTCCTTAATGCTCAGGGTGTAATTCCATACGGCATGACCAACGATTACATGTTCCGAGCTGTTTTGCAGTCTAATAACAAAGCCCTTAAAGGCTTGATATGCTCTCTGCTTCATCTAAAGCACGAAGATGTCCTGTCTGTGGAGATCACTAATCCAATTATCTTAGGTGAAGCTGTTGAAAACAAGGAATTCCGGCTGGACATCAATGTCAATCTGAATGACAGCGCTCGGATTAATCTTGAAATGCAAGTCGCCGGGAAGCTGATCTGGCCAGACCGCTCTCTGATATATCTTTGCCGTTCCTTTGATATGCTTAATCATGGGCAGGATTATCTGGAAATACAGCCGGTCATACATATTGGGTTTCTGGATTATACCCTGTTTAATGAATGTCCTGAATTTTATGCAATAAATAAACTGATGAACGTAAAAAATCACCAGATTTATAGTGACAAACTGACCTTAAGTGTGGTAAACTTATCTAAAATAGAACTTGCAACGGATGAGGATAAAGAATACCACATTGACTATTGGGCTAAACTATTCAAAGCCACCACATGGGAGGAGATTAAGATGTTAGCAGCCAAAGACCAGTATATTGACGAAGCATCCAAAACTATTTTCCGGTTAAGCGCTGACGAGCAGATTCGCAAGAGATGTCTGGATCGTGAGGAGTATTATCTGGATAAGATGGCTATGGAGAGAACTATTGAGGAGTATCACCT
>JAIDPH010000363.1 GCA_029062885.1 Lachnospiraceae bacterium | reverse complement strand
TCACCGCTGATTGAATTTGCAAATACATATTTATTCTCCATAGTAATGTTCCTCTTTCCGGCTATCCTATTTAATAATCTGCATCAGATACTTTTAAAGATATAATAAGTCTATCCCCAGATTATGCATTTCATAAATGCATTTATTATAATATAAAAATAACATATAAAAACCCTCAATTCAAGTAGTTAATAATATATTTTACTACTCATTTTGAGGGGCTTGAGGTTATTATGATAAAGTTTTTTCCAACTCAGCAAAAAATTTTTTTGAACGCATAGATATGTACATTGCGGCTGCGGTGGCAGCGAACATAACCACATATGGTTTATCGGCAAAAATATCGAATAATATTCCGTATGCTGCCTGCCCAATCGGTTGAGAACAACTTGAAACAGCGATGATAACCGCCATAATTTTCCCCAGCAGATGCGTCGGAGTATTCCGTTGAACCGCTGTTAGCGTTGAGACACTAAACATTGTAGAAACGCACATCGCTCCGAAGCTTGCTCCTGTTATTATTATATATCCTACGTTTTGAGGTATTGCCCCAAATATTGAAATACCCATTAAAAAAGCTGCAAGCGAACAGACCGCAAGGTTTAAATATCCGTTTTTAATTTTCAATTTTTCCGCCGCTGCACCCGCAAGAATTCCTCCTGCAAGACCTCCAAGTCCCATTGCGCCCTGTACAATACCCAAAGCAACATCCGACATTTCCAGCACTTGAACAATTATTATAGGAATGCCGACAATCATTGCTGCCGATAAAACTAAATTAAACAACGCAATAATTCCCAAAACCGAAAGTAAAATCGGTCTTTTGTTCTTTACAAAATCAATACTCTCTGTAAGGTCAGCTGCCACTACATTAAAAACGCTTTTTTCATCAGGATTTTTTGTGTAAGGAATATGAATAAAAATCTCCATTATAGCCGAAAAGACAAAACACACTGCACTTATAAGCAATATAGGTCCTATTCCAAAAGCGCCAAAAAGAATACCTCCGATAATGGGACCTGCCAGACCGGCAAGAGTGCCAATAGAATTAATAACCGCATTCCCAAGCATAAGAGTTTCCTCTTCTGCAAGCAGCGGAATGCTTGCTTGTACGGTAGGCTGATATATTCCCGATATGCCGTATAAAATCATAAGTACAGCAATCATAAGTGGAACCAACGGTAATTTCCCTAAAGCAAAGCCAAATGCCATTATGACTGCAGCTGTGGAAAAATCCAATACCACCATAATATCACGCTTATTTTTACGGTCTGCAATTACTCCTCCCAGAAATGAAAAGATTACCATTGGGATAAAAGAACACGCTGTCACCGCTCCGAAAAGAGCAGAAGATTCAGTTTTCCTCAGTAGATAAAGCGGCAGGGCAAAGCGCAGGATAGCGTTGCCAAAAAGCGAGATGATCTGACCGATGACCACCATTGTAAAATCACGTTTAAAAAGTTTTTTCATATAAATTTTCCTATCCTTTCTTATAATACCGACCGTCGGTATGTATAAATGTAATTTTTTTCTGCCCTGTTAAGGGCAGAAAAGCCTTTTACTTATTTTGTTGATACAATCCGGCAAGTGAACGAAAACGCTCAAATATACTTTCATCAATAATGTCCAGCCCGAAAGCCCTCAGCATTTTATCGTATATTATGCATTTCTTATATATATCCTCGGGATTATCATCAAAAATCATCGGATTAAGCCAAATATTTCCAACCAGCATTATAAACTCGGCAAGTTCGTCGGGGTATTCTGTCTGAATCGAGCCGTCTTCTATGCCTTGCTTTATAATAGGAAGTACATATTCCGGCGTGGTATAATCTATAGTGCCTTTTAAAATGCTGAATACTAATGCAGGACTTTCTCCTAAATTCGGCGCAGCAGCAAAAATTTTATCATTAACAGAACGGTTTATAGAATCAGTCATAAGCTTTTTCAACTTCTCCTTACCTGTCATATCGGTGCGGTTTTTTATATTTGCTAGCAGCTTATTAGATTCCTCCGTCATACGGTTTGTTACTGCAACCAGAATTTCTTCTTTCGACTTAAAATGATGGTAAATTGCACCTTTGCTAAGACCGCCAAGATTATTTATAATATCCTGAATTGAGGCATGCTCATAACCCTTATTAATAAATAGTCTTGCAGCAGTCTCAAGTATAAGATTCACCGTTTCTTCCGGATATTTATTTCGCGCCAAATTCTTTTCCCCCATTACATACCAACGGTATGTTTACTTTATATAACAGGATGACTCGTTTGTCAAGCGTTGTTTTACTAATTTTCTGTCTGAAATATTCCTTGTTCAAATCCTATTTCCGTTTCTTTAACATAACAAGCAGCACTATGGTAACCAGCACGACTGCCGCCACCAGCACAATCACAACAACTATGGTTCTATGATTTTTCTGCGGCTTAATCCGCTCCGTAGTCAAATTTTCCGAAGTTTGAGTTTCTCCTTCTTTGATTTCTTTATCATCTTCTACTCCATACTGCGGAGCTCCATTAGGATATAGTTCCTCATATTCCGCCGCCGGATTATCCAGACATATCCAGTTGTAAGTATTTGACATGGCCCATCCCCAGCTATGCCCTTCTTCATCTGTATAAATGGAGCTATATTCACGCATATAACTATTACTCATCTTATTCTTTGAACCCGGATATTCCCATATATAGATTTCGCCTTCATAACTTTCATCCAAAACGCCTTCCTGATGCTCAAGCTGGTCTCTATGCTCCTCCATAAACGAAATTGAATCATAAACCAATTTCATATATTCCATCGGCATCCAGCCGCCATCCGCAGGAGCTACTCCCGTCATCGCAGGTCTATCAGAAGGATATCCCCACACAATTCCCTGCTTATCTACATAAGTAAACTGAATCCATGTCTGATATCCGTTTTCCCATGCCGCAACTTCCTTATCCGATTCCGGGCTTTCATACAAAATTACCACACCGTCCGGTCCATCTGCAATAAACTGTCTGTCTACATATTTACAGTCATCCCTGTGTTTTTCATAAAAATCATCTTGTGGACTCCAAACTGCATCTGCACGTACCGAAATCGTACAGAACAAAAAGCAAGTCATCATTCCAAATAAACAAATCCACTTTTTCATAAGCTCCTCCTTTATAACTTAATAATATCATAAACCAGAAATACCCTTTTTCTATAAATTCCTATTTCTGTTTCTTCAACATAACAAGCAATACTATGGTAATCAGAACAACAGCCGCCATTAATGTAATCACAACAACAATGGTTCTCTGATGCGTCTGCGGCTTAATCCGCTCCGTACTCAGATTTTCCGTTGCCTGAGTTTCTCCTTCTTTGCTTTCTTTATCATCTTCTACTCCATACTGCGGAGCGCCGTTAGGATATAGTTCCTCATATTCCGCTGTCGGATTATCCAGACATATCCATAAGCTTCTGTAACCATAAAAATATCCGACATATCCCCAACTACGTCCTTCTTCATCTACATACACAGAACTATAATCCGGCATATTCTCCCAATTCTGCATATTTACGCTGCTGCCACCATCCGAACCCGGATATTTCCATAAATAAATAATATCGTCTTTATGGCTTTCATCCAAAAATCCATTCCGATTCTCAATCTGGCTGCTATGCTCCTCCATAAACGAAATCGAATCATAAACCACCTTCATGTATTCCATCGGTACCCATCCGCTCTTCTCTTCCAACTCAGAAGGAAATCCCCACACAATTCCCTGCTCATCTTCATAAGTAAAACTAATCCATGTCTGATATCCGTTTTCCCATGTTGCTGTTTCCTCAGCTGATTCCGGACTTTTATACAAAATCACCACACCGTCCGGTCCATCGGCAATAAACTGCCTGTTTACATGTGTACATTCAGAACTGTGCTTTTCATAAAAGTCATCCTGTGGCTCCCATATTAAATCCGCACGTACCGAAATCGTACAAAACAAAAAGCAGGTTATCATTCCTAAAAAGTAAATCCATTTTTTCATAATCTCCTCCTTATATCAAGATGTCTCTTACTGCCATCAAAGCAATTCCACATAACCATGAACAAATATTCGCCACGCACGACAGTATGACAGGATTACGTATATCCCATTGTTTCTCCTTAGCAAATATATGGTAAATCCATGCCTCCACTATCACCACAGCTGCCTCTGTCAAAAGCTGCACTATCATCACAGACACATTTCCCAGATACAGACCTGCAATCCAACATATTAAAACAGCAGGCGGATTTGTCAACACATTGACAAGAACCACCAAAAAAATACCTTGCTTCTTATGTATGAATGACATGGAGCGACTTATCCGCGAGAACAGCCATATCACTACAAGCTCTATGGCAATCGTCAATATTAAAGAAACCAAAAACATCTCAAGCAGATATTTTATCACCGCATCCTCCTTTTCCAAAGAATATACTCGCGGAATCTTCAGTCTTTATTTCATAATGCTTTCAAACTCTACATTTATCAATCTCTTATATAAAAGATACGAATGGGGAGAAATATTTTTATGGTAATTTTTTGAAAATTTTTATCCTGTTCAAAACATAAGGAAATTTCATAATACCCACGGAAATCAGCAACAGCGAGAGTATACTGCCCACACAGCCGATAACGTTTCCGCCTATTGCGATTTCAATTTCCATATACTTTGGAAGAAATCCCAAAAACAATGCAAATGTTAAAACTCCGAACGCAAAACCCGGCATCCGTGGAAATGCGCATATCACCCAATATAGCGTAATCGGCATGGTCATGTTAAACAGAAAAAGCGCTGCCAAACCAACCGGCATAATGGAAGAGAATAAATAGCATACTGACGCCAGCATCAAGGAAACTACCGCTGTCCTATATAAACCGTATCGTGCCGCCAAAAAACCGCCAGCAGTTTTTCCACATGCCAAAGCAAGTACCGCAAGCAACCCTGCTGCTATTCCTGTTTTCCATGAAAATCCGACTGACATACCGATATACGAGCGCAAAACTACAACAATCAAACAGATTGCCGCAATTCCATATCTATTCCCTGCAATGGCAGCGTCAGAGCTTGCAGTAAAGTCTGCAACATCATATATCCTTTCTGCAACCGACGCTTCAACAACATACTCTTCATTTGTACCCGTCTTGCGACCACGCCGCCGTAGTGCAAACCATGACACAATTACACACAGCAGCATACCCACGCTTGTCCACAGCATTTTATCATCTGACATGACCGCATTGGCAAGCAGCGTTCCCAAATACAGTCCAATCGCTCCCGGCGCCACAAATATGCCAAGCCTTACAATCAGTCTGTTATTTATTTTGCTCTTTTCTGCACCAAATCTGTCGTGGATTGTTCCCACGCCGCCGCCTATATGAAAAAGCGCATTCCCTATTCCTAATATAACCGGATTTGTATAAGCTCCTACAGCAGTGCATATCACGCCAATAGCAGCTGTAAGAAAACTAAAGTCGAACTTTTGCTTTTCATCTCTTGCATTCATTGCATCCAATAACACGCCGAATGGCATCTGTAGTGCAAACGCGCAAAAATTATAAATCAGTATAGAAAAATAGCCATTTTCATTTGGAATAAATTTTCCAAACATTGCTATGGCGCACAAACCGTCAACTAATAAATGCCATACGGAATATAATGCAGTCATTCGTGTCTACCTCTTTTCTCAACCTGCGAATTTGTGCCCTCAAGCACACCTTCACACTTCTATCGATACAATACATAATCCTGCATTTCTTTCATGAAACCTGCATCTGTCAGCGCTTCCCTTGCTATATCAGGGTATTCTTTCACCATAATACGCTTCATTGTCGGAAAAAGTCTTCCTTTTTTATACTCCTCCGCAAAAAGTTTGAGACATTCTGTCTGCAAGCCCTCTTCAAACACACGCAGCGTCTTTCCCTGCCGTTCCAACACTACCGCAGGAACACCGCCGCAACATGCCACTACAGTACCCGGAACATTCATGAAGCTTCTGCCTTCCATGTGGGGCAATACTTTTCCCCAACACTGCACCGGGTCTACAGCATTCACCCAGACTATTTTTTTCTCCGGTTTCTGAAGCATGCGCACTACTGTCATGAAATCTTTTTCCCTAATAAATTGTGCGCCTGACATACCTTCCACAAAATACCCTCTTCTGGCGCGACCGGTATACTCCCATATGCGCAGTACCGACAACGCCTCCTGCCATGAAAGCCCCCATTGAGCCGCAGTTTCCCTGCAAAGAATCAGATTGCGATCAAAGCAGCTTTCCAATCGCTCCTCTATGGATTGCTCCCTAGTATTGCGTACCACATCCCACCTACCGGCATTCAATGCCTTTACATGCACATTCACTCGCTGTCTGGTTGTCGCATTTCTGGTTTTTTCCCTGTTAAGCCATTGCCTCACAGGAATGTAACTGTCTGCGCATACCAATCCTTTTTCCAGCAAAGACAATAATGTATCATAAGGCGACTCGCCGGGAAGCAGATTGTTCAATGCCTGCATAAAGCTTGCGCCACGCTTCAAAAGAGCTTCATATATGATCTGCTCCTTTTCGGTAAGCCCTTCCAGACGTTCACTCATATCGGTATCCCAATCTATGTTCTCCTGATAGTCAAAGCACAGCTCGCCATTTGACTCCATATGCCAGAACAGTTCTCCCTCAGCAAGAAAGGCATCCAACATAGCTTCACGATAATTCTTAACCCGTCTCGGAAGCAGAATCCCTTCCCAGTATGACGCCGGAAACGCTGCACCCGCATATCTCTTTAACGTATTCCGCAGGCATTCATCTCCCGGCGCGCTTGATTCTATTCCGGAAAGCAATAATGCCGCATATGCCTCCCCGGAACAAGTGCTAATCTCTTCCCGACGGTTTTTCAGAGTACGGACTCTGGCACGGCGATATAACACTGCATGATAATATATGTCATCCTGTTTTACTGCCTCTTCCCGACGACACAGTTCTTCCAAAATCTCTTCTGCTCTATCAATCGACCATCCGTAACGCTCTGCTGTCTGTGCTGCATTAGCGGCTCCCCTGTAACGAAGCATACGCCTGACTATATGAAGACCGGCTTCTCCTATGGCATCCGCATACTCTTCTTCCTGTTCCGCAGCAATCCACAAACCTTGTTCAAGATACATCACCCTGCCGTCTTTCGCCAGACCATCCAGCCAATCTACCGGAATATCAAGTTCTCCTGCCGCCAAATCGCCTTCTGTCATCAAAAGAGAATGAAGCTGGTTCATATCTTTCGGAAGCTTTTCCCGCTTCTGCACCTGCATAAGCTCCTGTGCGTCCGGCTGCAGCAATTCTTTTTGCTTCTTTAATTCCTCCTCCACTGCCCCATGGATTCCCCGTGGCGTAGGTGAATATTCATACATTACTGCTGCTTCCTGCACCCATTGCAACGGAAGTGACATCGGGGATGGCACGTCAGTATAAACCTCTCTTATCTCCACGGCTCCTGAGCGGATATCATATAAAAGCTCCCTCACCCCTTCGGTGTCCCATAGTTCCTGCATACATTCCCGCGTAGTCTCACGAATCAGTGGATGCCCTTTTTCTTTTACCACCTGTTCAAGCATCTCAGCGCTACGCAGCCGCTGCATCCATAGCGGGTGTCGTCCGTTATTTTTAACTCCCATCATCAACGCCCGACCGCTATTATAACGGAACGCCATATTAAAGAGCGGAGTCGCCGGCAGTAAAATCTCCAAAATTCTGCTGCTTGTGTCAGGCTCAACTTTTTGCAATATGCCTTCAGGTAAAGCCCGATTCCCGTAGGAATACAATAAAATTCCGTCTTCTTCATCCACGCATCCGATTTCCATATCAAGCTGCTCTCTCGCCGCATTTGCCGCAAGGAGCGACAAAGGTGCATTAATCCGTCTGCCAAAAACGGAATGTATCATTAATTGACTGTTACCGGAAGAATCTCTGAAATGCTCTACTATAATCGTCCTATGGTCCGGCAGGCTTCCGGTTGACTTAATCTGCCGTTCCAGATATCCGCTGGCAAGATTCGCTGCAGCTTCATCCAACCCCAGCTCTCCCAAAGCCTCCAAAAGCCTTCCGTCTTCATATGCCTCCTGCAAAGAGTGAAGGATGCGTCCGAACGCCTCTCCGGTCCGCTTATCACGTCCCTTGATTTCTCCATGCCAAAAAGGAAGTCTGGCTCCCTCTGTCGGCGCCTGCGTCACGGTTACCGTATCGCGGCTGATATTCAATACTCTCCATGCGAAAGCACCGAGAATAAACCTGTCGCCTTTTCGTGATTCATAGACGAATTCCTCATCTACCTCACCGAGTTTTACCCCTTCTCCCGTCTTCACGGAATACAGCCCCTTATCGGGAATAGTTCCTCCTGCCGAAACGGCAAGCATCCTGCTGTAACCGTCTCCTTCCACTCTTTCATGTATTCTGTCATATAAAATTCTTGGGCGCGCCGGAATATCCCTGTCATGCTCATAATCTCCTGCCAGCATAGCAAGAACTGCTTTTACGTCCTCTTTGCCAAGATTGCGGAAAGACCATGCACGCGGTAGAATCTCCATTACCTCAGACAGCTCATAGCTCCTGAATGCCGCCATTGAAACCAAATGTTGGGCAAGCACATCCAGACATTCCGAAGGCGGATTCAAATGCTCCACGCCACCCTGCCTTGCAAGCTGTGCAGTCATACCGCAAGATACACATTCCGATGCAGTTCTGGGAAAAAGATACATAACGCTTGTCCGCCCCGGATTGTGTCCGGCACGACCCAGTCTCTGCATCGTTCCTGATATCGTGCGCGGGCAGCCAACCTGCAGCACTTGGTCTATCTCACCCACATCTATTCCTAACTCCATAGAGGAAGTGGCACACAGTAATCTGAGCCTCCCTTCCCTCAAAGCCAGCTCCGTTTCATGACGTTGCTCCTTAGACAGACTCCCATGGTGTACTCTGGCAAAGCCATCTCCACCCAGAATATTGACATAATATGACAGTTTTTCCGCATACCTTCTTCCCTCTACGAACGCGATTACACTGCGGTTTCCCTGACAATACTTATATACCAGTTTCCCCAGTTCTTCCCATATGGGGTCCTTTTGCCTGCCCTTACCTGCATCTGCATATGGACTGAGTATATTCAGCTCCACCTTTTTATTCATTTTGGGTGCTGCAATTCCCACCTCTTCCGGAGCCAAATATTCCGCCGCCATATCCAGCGGTTCAATAGTAGCAGACAAACCTATACGCTGCAGAGGTTGTCCGCACAACAAATCAAGGCGCGCAATAGAAAGCATTAAATGCGCACCTCTTTTAGTATCAATCAGGGCATGCAGCTCATCCAGAATGACAGCCTTAGCCGTCGCCAAGACATTCTGCCCTGTCTTACTTGTCAGCATTAAATATAAGGATTCCGGCGTAATAATCAAAATATGGGGCGGTTTTCTCACCATCCGCTGTCTCTCAGCAGTAGTTGTATCGCCTGTCCTGATTCCTACCGTAATCTCCTCATCAGCACTTATTCCTGTTAAAGGACGGTTTAGATTCTCCCGTATATCAGCCGCTAGAGATTTAAGTGGGGAAACATAAATCAGCTGAAGCTCCTGCTTCAAAGTCCCCTCTTCAGCCTGCCGCTTCATACGGTCTAAGAACACAAGAAATGCTGAAAGTGTTTTACCTGTTCCCGTAGGCGCCGATACTAATGTATGCTTCCCAGCTGCAATAAGCGGCCACGCCTCCTTCTGTACCGGAGTCGGCTCTCCAAGCGTATTCTGAAACCACTCAGCCGTCTCTTTCCGAAACAGGCTTAACACGTTCTCCATCACTTAAATATTCCCTTCCGCTGATTAGTTTTCAGTTCCTGCCCCTATACTGTGTCTGATATCCATGATTCTCACCCGGTCGAAAATCATTTGGAAATTGAGTATCAGCATAAATGTCGGTCTGTAATTGTTTAACCATGGCAAATACCTGCTGATAGTCCGGAATATCACATATTGTCAATCCATTGGACGAATGGGAATGCGAACTATTGGAGCTGTATCCTGTATGCGAGCATACAGTTACCACATCGCCCACGCCCAGCCACTGGTCAAAAATCCCTCTGTGGATATTGATATGAGAAAGGTCTGTAAACGGCTTCATCTCATATTTATAAGCAAATATTCCGCCGGAAACATAGATTCCTTTATCAGTAATAATATATTGTGTATTTCTATGTTTTCTAAAAGACATAATTACGCCGCCGATATAAATCCAGACCGGCATCAAATGCAGTAAAATAAACGGCAGTATAAACATTAGCATTCCACCGGCGGAGCTAAATGTAAATCCAACAACTGCCAAATCAATTATCGCCCAGATAAGTGCAAAAGGAAGCATCGGATTAAAAATACTTTCCAATATAAAACATTTTTTATCCGGTCTACCCCTCCACAATATTGATTCATTCATTCCTACCATTGCTTCCAAATCTGATTTGTACATTAATATTTACCTCCCTCGTAAAAATA
>JAIDPH010000362.1 GCA_029062885.1 Lachnospiraceae bacterium | reverse complement strand
CAATGGAGGAATGCTATGAAATTATATCATGGTAGTAATACTAAAATAGACAGTATTAACCTCGCAATGTGCAGACCTTATAAGGATTTTGGTACAGGATTTTATTTAACAGATATGAAGGAACAAGCTGAGAGAATGGCAGTGAGAGTTTCAAAAATATATGGAGGTACACCTGTACTAAATATTTTTGATATACAAGATGATTTTAGAATGTTGCGAGATATCAAAATAAAAGATTTTGGGGAACTGACGACAGAAGAATGGGCAAGATTTGTGATGAATAATAGAAACCGTTTTTTTGATGATATAAGCAATGAACTATGTAATCATGATAATAAATATGACATTGTCGTCGGGCCTGTTGCAGATGATAATATGGCATTACTTTTCAGGCAGTATGAGAATGAGATGATAGATTTTTCAACCTTAATGAAAGGTATGATTTACAAAAAAACATCTTCCCAATATTCTTTCCATACAGAAAAAAGTATCAGACTTTTGCGAAAGGTGGATAGTAAATGAGTAGGCAAGAGCAATTAATTGAATTTGTAACGCAGGATATAATTGAGATGATTACAATTGAACAGGGCTTGGAGTATGATGAAGCGATGAATAAATTTTACTATTCGGAGGTGTTTGAGAAACTCCAAAATATAGAAACAGGATTATATATGCAAAGTCCTGCGTATGTATATGACCTTTTTAAGGATGAAATGAATTTTGGCCATATAGTTCAGGCTGAAATTTAGATGAAAGAAGTAACTAAAATGGAACTCAATAAAAATTAATTGACGGAAATTATTTATCGTGCTATTATTTATCCGTTACCAAAAAAATATGATTACAAGAAAAGGAGGGCTTACCATGCAGAATAATACAACAATCCATAACAGAATAATGAAACTGACAATCAAAGGTACGTCACTCCCTGTGTCTTACAGATAATTAGAAATAGGAAGTGTAATAAGCACCTTTGGAGGTGCTTTTTTTGTACCCATTTTTTAGAAAGAAAAGGAAAAGTTATAATTTATGAAAACAGTAAAAGGTATTTTTGCCGAAGCGAAAATCTTCACAGATGATGTAGAAGAATACGCCGAGGCTCAGGTAAAAATGATATGTGATAACGAAGTCGCAGACGGCAGCACAATATGCATGATGCCGGACATACATCCCGGCAAGGTTGCTCCAATCGGACTTTTCATGACAGTCACGGATAAAGTGATTCCGCAGCTTTTGGGAGTGGATATAGGCTGTGGAATGACCTGTGTAAAGTTGAATAAGAATAATGCAGAGTTCCAGAAGCTAGACCGGATAATCCGGGAAAATGTACCGTCGGGTTTTGTCATTCGGAAAGAACCTCATCATATGGCAGGGGAATTTTCTTATGAGGAACTTCACTGTGTCCGCCATATCAACAGACAGAAAGCAGATAGAAGCCTTGGTACGCTTGGCGGAGGAAATCACTTTATAGAGCTTGACAAAAGCGCTGGCGGTTCCCTGTACCTTGTGGTACACACAGGCAGCAGGCATCTGGGAGAGGAAGTGGCGGAATATTACACGAAGCTTGCCAATACCTGTTTGAAAGAGCAGAGAAGGGAAGTCCCATATTACATGAGTTATCTGGATGGTGATAATAAGGAGGCCTATTTGGAAGATGTGCAGGTTATCCAGCAATATGCCGAGTTGAACAGGCAGATTATCGTCCGGGATATCTTAAAAGGAATGAAATGGAAAGCCGAGGAGCAGTTTTCAGTGGCGCATAATTTTATTGATGATTCCGGAATACTTCATAAGGGCTCTATTTCAGCACAGGGCGGCGAAAAAGTCGTTATCCCGGTAAACATGAAAGAGGGCGTTATTTTAGGAATCGGAAAAGGAAATGTAAAATGGAATTATTCAGCACCGCATGGTTCCGGCAGGCGGATAAAGCGTGAGGATGTAAAGAATCAATATACGGTATCGGAATTTAAAAAGGAAATGAAAGGCATTTACAGCAGCTGCGTAGGAGCGGATACTTTAGATGAAGCGCCTTTTGCCTATCGTTCCATGGCTGAGATTGCAGAGCAGATCAAAGATACCGTAGAAGTAACAGAAGTTTTGAAACCTGTCTTTAATTTCAAGGCAGGGAGCAAAAAGTAGGAGGAAGTTTATTTATGATAGTTCAAATAAGCGCAGGGCAGGGACCGTCCGAATGTCAGTTGGCGGTTGCGAAACTGTTTGAAGCGTTAAAAAGAGAATATGGAGATTTAGAAATAATATCGAACACTATAGGTTATGAAAAAGGCTGCTTTGATTCCATCCGCTTTAGAACGGAGCATGATTTAAGCGGTCTGGAGGGTACGGTATTGTGGATATGCAAAAGTCCTTTCCGTCCGAACCACAAGAGAAAGAACTGGTATGTAGATGTGAGTATTATCCCGGAGCAGAGGGAGATTGCGGCAGACAATGAATATCGAATTGAGAAGTTCCATTGTGGAGGCAAAGGTGGTCAGAATGTGAATAAAGTAGAAACCGGAGTTCGGATCATACATATTCCGACAGGGCTTGTATCGCAGTCCACCGAGGAACGGAGCCAGTTCCAGAATAAGCGGAAGGCTATGGAAAAGTTACAGGAGAAGCTGGCGGATTTGCAGAAAGAACAGGAGGTGAAGCAGGTCAATGCCGCATGGAGAGAGCATAACCGAATTGTTAGGGGGAATCCGGTGCGAGTGTATGAGGGGGAACGGTTTGTCTTAAGAAAATAGCAGGAGGGATACTCCCCACAATATTTTTCCATATAGTAATTAATATATCAGGATAGGTTATTCTCCCACTGTGCATAGGGCTGCCGCGCTAAGTAAATTAGTGCGGCACGCACTGTTATGAACTGATTCATTCCCCTAATCCGTATTTGAACCAGGGACTATAATACTCTTCCGGTACAGGATCCGGCATGGGACTTTCCTTATACTCATTGGGGCGGGAAGAATAAACCTGAACGGTAAAGCGGTATGCGCTGTCAGTCTCATGTGACATGAAACTTTCCCGAATAGGAATCCCACCATACCCTCTATCTACAATATCTATCTTTGTCCATGTATTATTCATCACGTAATTTCCGTCTTTATCATAGAAAGTTACATTAAAACTGTCATTATCGTCATAGTCGTCAAGATTGTCCCAAGTAGCAAAAAAAAGTCGGGAATCGTCAACTTCATATGTTCTCCACCTAAGTCCTGT
This sequence comes from Lachnospiraceae bacterium, assembly GCA_029062885.1. Taxonomy (GTDB): domain Bacteria; phylum Bacillota; class Clostridia; order Lachnospirales; family Lachnospiraceae; genus UBA3282. The sequence goes on along the minus strand of JAIDPH010000362.1, from coordinate 7,364 downwards.
AGGAGGCGGAAGCGGAGGAGCTGATTCACCTGTGTATACAAAGGCGTCAGATACTGTATAAGGGCTGTCTGCATATTGAATGCCATCGCCGACGGCGGATAATGTAAAATAATAAACTCCATTCTCTTTAAATTCCGTTGTAACGTTCCAACGTACGGTTTCTTCGTACCTTAAATGACCACCGCCCAATCTTACAAGCTCCTCATAACACCAGTCGTTGTCATCGGATTCAGGCGGAGTTTCGGTATCTCGTCTATACAATCTCAAATAAAACTGAAATTCGTCTCCTATACCTGATTCCGGCACATTATCCCATACTGAAATCCCAGTCTCGCCATCCCAATGAGGATTTTCCGGAGCAGGCAGGACTGTCAGAGTGGTATCATTATCTTCGTTATCGGTTTGTATCCGGATGTTCAAATCAGGAAGCCGTATTGCACAGAAACCTATGAGACCAAGTAAACAGAGCGCCGCGATACCACACAGGATACTCTGTCCTGTATGGAAAAAAGCAAGCCTTACCTGCCGAACAGATTGATATCGTTTATCAGGATCCAGATTCATGCATTTACGTATTATCTTTTTATAGCGTGTTCCCCAACGTTTATCCTCTAAAAGACATTCCAGCGTTGCTCCAAGAGCATAAATATCTGTCCTCTCGTCGGTCTGGGAGAAACCATACTGTTCCGGCGGAGCAAAACCTTTGGTGCCCAATAATTTAGTATCCTGCTCTTTATCTGCCTTAGGGCAGCGGGCAGCGTCAAAGTCAATGAGGTATACATGTATGTCCTCTGTAATGAGAATATTAGACGGCTTAATGTCACGGTGAATTATCCCGTTTCCATGCAGAAATTCCAGAACTGAGCATAGTTGCCTGACAACATTAAGAAATTGTTTTTCGGACAATTCTTTGGTTGTTGAAGACTGCGCTTCAATATATTCTTCAATAACTGTTGTGGAATCTTCAGAAACAATAACCTCATGCAGCTTAGGAAGACAGGGATGAGGATGGTTTTGCAGCATTTGATAAATATGATGCTGTCCGGTTAATTTCTTTTGGACATATAGCTGTGTTCCCGCTTTTTCATGCACCAGAAGCACAGTACTTTTTTCTGTCTGCTTTATCTGACTTATTTCCTCGTATTTCATGATTCTATGTCATCTCCGGCATTTATACGCGCATGGAAAATTCAGATTCCATGCTTGTTGTAGCATCTATTATATGATAAGCTTATATCACAGCCATAAAAGCGACAAAAAGAATTACAAAGTAATTCTTATAGTTCAGGCTGCTGAGCCTGCGCATATTATAGCACATAAATCAGGAGAAAAACAATATGGATGAAAAAACTACAGAAGAACTAAGTCATGAGATTAAGGCTGCAACTGACATTGAAGACTTTATAAAATGTAATAAAAATAGCCTGAATGTATACAATTTACCCGAATATCTGAATATTCTACTGTCACAAAAGGGAATTACTAAAGCCGATGTAGTGCGTGATTCGCTAATGACCCGGTCATATGTGTACCAGATATTTTCCGGCGAGAAAACACCGCTTCGTGACAAGCTTATTGCCATGGCTTTCGGTTTACATCTTTCCGATGAAGAGGTGCAGACAATGTTAAAAATATCAAAGAACAGGGAGTTGTATGCAAGAGACGAGCGGGATGCCATAATTTTATTTGCCTTGCAGCGAAACAAATCGATATATGAAGTCAATGACTTATTGTTTGATCATGATCTTGAAATTCTGGGGGCTGCGGAAGATTGAAATGTGTTTCTTGAATTGTTAGGGGAAATACGGTACGGGAGTTTGTTGGGGAAAGGGTTGTTCAAAATAAAATAGCATGAGAAAACTATCGGAAGGAGGATATCTTTTCGGTAGTTTTTTAATTTAGCTAATTGGAGATCGCGTCGGACAAGGAATACCGAATAGAGAAATTCCATTGTGGTGACAAAGGCGGACAGAATGTAAATAAAATAGAAACCGGAGTTCGGATTATACACATCCCAACAGGGCTTGCTTCGCAGTCCACCGAGGAACGGAGCCAGTTCCAGAATAAGCGGAAGGCTATGGAAAAGTTACAGGAGAAGCTCGCGGATTTGCAGAAAGAACAGGAGGTGAAGCAGGTAAATGCCGCGTGGAGAGAGCATACTCGTATTGTCAGAGGGAATACGGTGCGGGTGTATGAGGGGGGAGAGGTTTGTTCTGAGAAAATAGTAAGAGAAAACTATCTTTTCGGTAATTTTTATTAAGTTATTTGGAGATTGCATTGGGGCTTGGCAATATGAAGGAGTTTTGGAATTTACATTACTATTGTATAGGTGAATTAGCCGTTATGGGCTAACCTAAATAATAAAATTTCTAATGTGTTTTTGTAATAGAAAATGTCCACTGGAAGTGTACTTAAAATGACAAGATTTTTTGTATAATATATGTAACCTATTAGGCAGACGGATATTATATGACAGTTTGCTATTATTAACAAGAAAGGTATGGAGGAGTTATGAAGGGTGTTCTGACAGGTATTTCTTTGTTTGTTTTTATTTTAGGACTAATTATGGTGATTATTTGGAAAATTAGAAACAAACCAGTGAAGAAAGCGTTAGTTTTGGCAGGAGTATCGTTGGTCATCTGTATTACAGCTGCGAATATACCGGAGCAGAGACTAGAAAATAAGGAAAGTGCAAAAAAAGCGGATAATATAGAAAAGACGGATAATATAGAAAGAGTAGAAAATGCAGAATTTATAACCAGTGACATGTGGATGGAATGGCTGAATGATTTTTCGGAAGAATGTGCATTTGTGCAGTTTATTGATTCGGAAGGATTGGAAATGATTGGGGATGGTATAGAAGCTGCATTGGAAGGCGACGAAGATGATGCTGCTCAATTTGCGATGGAGCATATAGAATATTATCAAGGTTTAAACCGAGCGGCATTGATTGATACACATGGGAGGATTATTTGGAAATCAGAGCGGACAGGAAATGGACGTGTGTTGACGGAAGTAAGTGAATTCAGAAATGGACTGGCTTATTTTATATTTAATGGAAATGAGGGAGAAATTTATTATATTATTGATTTGGAAGGTAATGTTTCTTATACGAAAGAATGCTCGGAGGACTTTATGATTCTTTCACATGGTGGAGGATTGTTTTTAGTAGCGGAGCATATCATAAATTTCGATGTTGACGAATGGCAGATTGGTACAATTGACAAGAATGGTAATTCTGTTGCGGACTATAAGACTTATGAAGTAACGACACTCCCTGAAGAACCATTATCTGTGGAGGAACCGGTTTATCCATATTCTGAATTGCAGGAAATTGATAATGCATTAAGTCAGCTCGCAGGAGAACGTCAAGCATGGGTTGAAGAATGTTGGGATTATGACGGAGATATTGATGCAGAATATGATAGAATGATTGGTGAAACAGAGGAGGATTTTGTAAACAGACTTAATGAACTCACTGAACAAAAAACTCAACTTCTGGAAAAATATGATGAGAAGCTTGCGGAATATCAGGAATATCAGATGGAACTTGAGTTATACAATGAAGCCAGCCAGCATGCTCCAGAAACGCTTGCCTGCGATAAGTACCTTATGCATGATTGTGAATATTTTGGTGATAACATTTACAGAGTGCCATTAGGATATGGTTTTGTTTTCTTAAATATGAATTCCCAGAGTGTCCTCTATGTGGATACGTATTCTGAAAATAAGGCTTACATTGAGCAGTTTATAACTAAATTCGAAAATGGTAGCGCTATTGTATTATATAATGAACCTGTAGATAAGGAAACTCTAAGAGAAGAGTTATATAACGAACCTGTAGATAGGGACTGCATTGAACGGTTTATAACTAAGTTTGAAAATGGTAGTGACAATGTATTATATAGCGAACCTGTAGATTGGGAAGTTCTTAGAGAAGCGTATATTGACTTTTATTTGACGATGCTTCCAACTAATTTACACTCCCTGTGCCGTATGGAGACTGACGGTACAATAACCCCTATAGTATCCAATTGCTGGACAAAATATGTTCTACCTGATATTTTGCAAGGGGGAAATGAGTTTCATGATGGTCTGCTGTTTGTTCCTTATGATGAAAGAAAAGATGTTGTTTATAAGGATGAAGAATATTATGCATTAACCATGGATGAAGAAGCCGCATTGAAAAAAGGATTTTTTTTCCAGACAGGGGTTTATTATAACATTGACGGCGAAGTTGCCCTCGAACTCTCTGAGTATAACGGAAAAAGAAAATATTTTTGCTATCCTTTTTATAACGGATATGCTCTCATGCTAATAGAAGGTGCTGACCGGCTTACTTATTTCACGGTAATTGATAAAAAAGGAGAACTCCAGTTTGAACCCCAATTGGGTTTTGATGATGCATATATGAGTAAGGATGGAAAATATCTAATTGCGGTTAAATGGCATAATTTAACGGTTTTTGACATCATGGGAAATCCTCTGGTAAGTATAAACTCTGATCAAATATCTCCAGACAACTTAAATAGTAGATATGACATGTGTGATGGGACAATTAGATTAAGAAATTTTTACGTGAATGTTAAAGATGGAATAATCATTGGACCGGAAATCGATGCAAATGTTGAGTTTTTTGAAATAGGATATCAGATTAATAATTAAAAGAATGAACAGGTAAAAGAAGAACGGAATGATGTACAAAGTCAAGAGAGTACTATGACGATATCGTCTGAACAGTATGAATTTGTGACTGTTGATAAAGCAGAGTGAATGGTAAATCATTGGCTTATTGACCATCCGATTTATCCAGATTTTCAAAGTATTTTGTCACTGTCTGAAGATGAAGAAGGATTTGATGTGGAAATTTGATTTATGGATAGATGGAGAAGAATATGCAAGTAGTTTGGTTAACAAAGAGGATGGAAACATAGTGATTGAATATTTGATCTGGAATGAAAATGATTGGACTATTTCTTCAGATCAAATGCCTATAGACCAGTGGTATACGGATGTTTATTTAGTATCGGAGGAGTGATTTCTAATATATATTCCTGCGGAAACTTCATGGTATGTTATATATTGTAATGATGGTAGATTTATTAAGGTATTTTTGCTGGTAACAGTGTTATATATTTAAATATGGTGTTAGCCCAAAAGTGGCTTGGTGGTTATAATCAGCAATTTAGGCATCTGGTATATATGCAGTTTATAAATGGGAAATTTTGAATACGATCCATTTATGGACTAACACCTTAAATATTTATTTGAATGGGAAACATTATTTTTTGCAATGGGAGCAGAGCAAGCTATGAATGTACTTGAGGTTAATGATTGTGACAAAGAGATATTGCAGAAAAGTTTATAAAAATATCGGACATAAATAAAGTGATGATAAGGAGTATTCTGAATGGGTGGAATACTCCTTATTTAGTGAAGAAAATTTACTGCAGACCTTGCAAAAGTGAAATGTAATGGTATATCTGGTAAAATTGAGTTGAAAATGTCCACTGGCAGTGGAACAATCAGAATGGGTTTTTTGTATAATATTATATAAATTTACAACATGAGTTATTACTTACACATTACTATCTGGGAGGATTCAAATGATGAATATAGTGTTAAAAAGTGTAGGACCCAACAAAGTCAAAGTCATAAGGATATTGCGAGAAGTAACAGGCTTGGGATTGAAAGAAGCTAAGGATATTGTAGATAGTGTTGAGAATGGAATAGGATATACCCTAACTAATATTCCGCAGGAAAAGGTACAGTTGATTATAGATGATTTTGCAAAAGAAGGTGCATTAGTAGAAGAAAGTTATATAGTAAGTGATTTTGATGTGGCAATGGACGCGTCTGTTTCGAATCCAGTTTCAGATACAGTAGATTTTCAGGAAGCGGGGATCACGAAATCTGCAAAAAATATGGATGAATTTGTATCGGATGTAAACAAGAAGACAACTTATCAACCTAAGGTTTCACCAGAGGATGTATCACAATTAGACAGGCAGGAAACTATGGATGTTTTAATTGAAGTGGGGAAAATAGCTAAGGAGATAGAGGGATATAATAGTGAAATAGCAGATTTGTCACGAAAAATTGATATTGAACAGAAAGAGGCGGAAAAACTTAGAAAGCAGCTCTCTGGAAAAGCTCTTGCAATCATATGTGGAGTTACTATTGTCGCAGCGGTAGTAGGAATGGTGGGTACAATTATAGGAGCAGTTATTTTGGGAGGACTGGCTTTTTTTATTACGTACGCAATTGTTACTCCGTTAGATTTAAGGGAGCATGAAGCGGAGAATAATGCAAATGTAGACGATTACATTCGTCAAAATGTGGAACCGTTGCAGACCCGTTTGGAGCAAGTCTATACGTTTAGGAACAGTCTGAATGACAGTGGTAAAATTACATGGGCAATTGATGTTGTCGGCAGAGATATGTTTTATAGTGCTTGTATCGGTGACTTGTATAATCTTATTAAGTCCAGAAGAGCAGATTCTCTTAAGGAGGCTCTAAATAAATATGATGACGAGCAGCATAAGGCACATATGGAAGAAATGCAGAGAGCTATCCAAAATGCATCAGAGGTTACGGCTGCCGAATCTGTAAAGCAGACAGCATACTCTGCGGACATTGCTAAAAGTGCGCATCAGACTGCAACAGCTTCAAAAGCAACAGCTTATCATACACGGCAGACAGCACGTAATACAAGACGTTTTAGGTAATGTAATGTTAGAAGGTAAGAGTTTATGAGATGTCCTAAATGTGGAAATGACTATTGTAAAATGAGTTCTGAAACGAAAATTACAGGAAAAGATTATTCTATTGGGCAAGGATTATGTGGTGAGATATTATTTGGGGCGGCTGGTTTTTTATGTGGGTTTTCCGATAGCAGAAATGTAAATGTTGAAGCATATTGGATATGTACAAAATGTGGCTACCGGTTTAAAGCGTGAGTAAATGAAGATTGATTCGATCTGGATGAAATTAATGGAATTGGGCTCAAGATTTGGATGCCATCAAAGAGCAGATAGAAGTTTTTCTATTGGGAATTACCAGTTTCCTGTTTGCGCTAGGTGCACGGGTATTCTTATTTCTACTATTATTGCATACATAGTTTATTTTACAAGAAAAATAAAAGTTGATAAATGTGTATGGATTATAATACCTATGATAGTTGATGGAACATTGCAATATTTTGGAATATGTGAATCAAATAATAAACGCCGTTTTATTACAGGTTTGCTCGGGGGATTTGGATGTACATGTATTAGATTAAATATATTTATGAATCTTATACATACAATAAAAAAATTTTAAGTGTCTGGGAGAAATCTTAGACACTTCTTTTATGTGAAAAT
>JAIDPH010000361.1 GCA_029062885.1 Lachnospiraceae bacterium | reverse complement strand
TAGTTATTCTAATATATAATATTAACGCATCAGTTCTGGGAGGAATGCGGTTCATCCGTATTGCCAGTGTCTAGGTTCACACATTTGATTATCCCGTAGAACACTTGGCAGCTGATGCTTTTAATAAAATCAAATTTTTCATTATCGCCAATAAACCCATAAGTTGCACATTGTAATTCATCAGATCCAATTTCTTCTATTATTCGAAATACTTACTTATGTGTAAGCATTACCTACCGTGAACAGCGTATTTTCTTCTCGCTATGTTTATCTTTCATCAACGACCACTTTTTTTAATTAAAATGCTCTGAATATTTTTCTCTCCAAATCCCCTAAAACCTTTACGGTATTACCTCCGAGAACTTGCCTTTTCCATCTTTGAGAAATGTAAGTAAACTTACAAGTTCATCATGTTCTTCTGAAAAATCCTCATCGTTCATATCCATATATACATGATAATTGCAACACACTCAAAATGCATTTTCCATCGTAGTGATATACCAGAGATTTTCATTCACAAACATTCGTCGCAATCTTATATAAAATACTTACACTTCTCAAAATAAATCTGCTGCTCCTTTTCGAAAAGTTCAATCAACTTATCCAATTTTTCTGCTTCTCTAAATTCTTTCAATGCTTCCAAATACTCATTTCTATTATCATTCTCAATCACAACCGGCACAATTCCATTCTTCAAACATTCTCTAAAAAGAATCAACCTGCCTGTCCTGCCATTACCGTCCTGAAACGGGTGAATACTCTCATATTTTGCATGAAACTCGGCTAATACAGAAATATTTACCTCTTGTTTGCCATACCAATCCATTAATAGGTACATTTCCTGCACAACATTCTCCGGCCTTACTGTCTGATATATACCTACCATGTTAGGGCGCTGTTTATAATCACCAATAGCATACCCATTAGCACGATCTTCAAATACACCAGACTTTAACTCATAATGAAACTGTTTTATCAATTCTGATGTCAATGGCTCGCCTAAGGTATCCAGCATTTTATTAAACATCAGAAAATGTCCGTTCATTTCTTCAACATCTTTTGCTCTATAATAGTCATCTGATTTAGGTAAAGTACCATTGTCAAAAAGAGATGCGGTTTGTTCTTCTGTAAGCGTGCTCCCCTCTATCTTATTCGAATTATAAGCAAGCAGACGCTGCGTGTATGCATACACGCCTGATCTGTCAAATTTTTCTCGTTCAATTTTGAATCGTTCTAAAATGAAATTTACAAAATCATTTTTTGCTTCATTACTCATACTATCTCTCCTCTTAAATCACCACAAAATCTTGACTTATTATATCATACACTTCCCTGCTAATCCAAACAGATTATTCCTCCATCTTTAGGTTATACTAATTATATCAAAACTTAGGAGGTCGAAATGAAGGCAGCTGATAAAGATAAACGTATTCGCACTACCCCAAAAGGAGCTTGGGAAAGCGGTATTATCAATGCGAAGGAAAATCGTTACCCCAAACAGCATCTCAACGATATTACAACTGATATCCAAGGAAATGGCTACCCCGTATCTAAAAGAAATCAGGACGATTGAACCGTCCTGATTACATAATCCGACTATATCAGAAATATTACCTACTCCCACTCCAAAATCACCTTAAATAAATCACCATCGGTTTCTATACGGAAGGTTCCGCCCTGAAGCTCGGTAAAGCTTCTGGCAATAGCCAGACCCAAGCCGCTTCCTTCCGTATTCCGTGAAGCGTCTCCGCGTACGAAACGTTCTGACAGGTACTGCGGGTCGCCGACAATTTCCTGCGCTGAAATATTTTTAATTTCAATGTGTATGCCATCTGCCGTACCGTCCTTCTGCTCCAGCTTCTCAGCCGTTACGAATACTCTGGTCTCATGCAGCGCATATTTTATGATGTTGCCATACAGATTTTCAAAAATACGGTATGTTTTCTGGGAATCAAGCTGTAATATAACTTTTCCGTCCGGCATGTTAAATCGTACTTGAAGTCCTGCTTCCTTCATTTTATCTTCATGCTCTAAGTATACCTGACGCATCAGATTGCAGATATCCACGGGAACTAAGTCAAGGCTTATATTACCGCTGGTTGCTCTGCTTACTTCGAATAGGTCCTCAATAAGTACCTTAAGCCGCAGGGATTTTCGCTCTAATGTATCTAAGTATATTTTTCTCTGCTCTTCTGTTATATTTTCCTCCTTCATCAAATCAATATATGTGATGATTGCCGTCAACGGCGTCTTTAAATCGTGCGACACATTGGTGATAAGTTCCGTCTTCATCATCTGACTCTTCACTTCTTTATCCACGGCATTTTTAAACCCGTTTTGTATTTCATACAGCTCTTCTTTAGAAGATTCAAATATACCGAAATCCTCTTCAAATGTATTGTTCAAACTGCCATCCGCAATAGCTCCGACAGCATCAAGCAGATTTTTATACTGTGCGCTGACTTTCCTTATATATTTTTTGAAAATATAATATATTACAAATGAATAAATAACCAGAAGCGGAATTCCAAACGCCCAAAAAAAGGATAAAACCATCAGCAGGCAAAAGTTGATAATAACAAGTTTTTTAAGCAGCTTATCCATATCTTTGCCCAAATCCGCACTCATTATTTCCGCTTTAAAGTTTTTATAGCTTCTTCTGATGTATGTGCAGGTTTTCCGTAAGATTATATAAGTCAGGCATCTTGTGCTGATATACTTTTTAATGTCATGAACGGCATCCGACACTTCCATAGATAAGAAATACCATATGCCGAATATAAAGGAAAATATACAGAAACTTATCGCATATTTAATTACATATTCTATATCCGCTATATATACATAAGCAGGCAGTAACAGTTCAAGGAAATCACTAACCCAGGGAATGATATCTCCGCTTTCTACATTTGCTATAAAATTAACCGTACCGTCAAGGCTAAATACCAATAAGACAACAGCAGCAGTAACCACCGCCTCAATCGGCGCTTTTCTTTCCTTCACTCCTTCCAATGCAAGCGGTTTGAAAACAGCAAGCAGAACCGTTATTATAAAAATGGCTGACAAAAAGAGCATATAAGCGCTGTCCACACCTGCCTGGTAGTAGCTATGAATGATTGGAGTCATTCCGTAATTTACACCTAAATATGCGCTGGCATATCCTTTATTTTTAAATAACTGCATCTGCTCATACGTAACAGCATATATGAAGGTAACATTTTCAGGCTTTTTCTGGGTGATCGTCAACTGTTTCGTTTCTCTGCCTACTTCTTCATTATAAAGTGTGAATGTCTCCGTTTCATACCGGTTGGGCAAAATTCTTCCACTACTGCTGCTTTCCAGGCTTCGTACTGTCTTTAAGAGTTTATCTGCATCCTTACCTTTGACACTTATATTCTGCAGATTTCCATAACTGTCATAATCCATGATGACATAATACTCATATTCAGCTTCTATATCCGTTATGCTGTCATTTTCAGTATTATATTCACCCGATATATAACTGCTGCCTTCTGCATTAACATATCCTTTTATCATAAGCAGCTCTTCAATCGGAAGGGATGTATTTTTAATGCTCGCACCGGTGCTTTTATCCAGAACATAATAATCCATCCTTGTTCCGATTGCATCCACAATATTTTGTATCGATTCTATAGCATCCTGAATCTGTCCGACATAGAGCCCCACTATACTGTTTAGCTGTCCTATGTCCACAGTCTCTCTGACTTCATTTACCCATTCGTAACTGCCGCCTTCATAATAAATGTCTTCTTCAATGTCATAATCGACAGTGCTCCCGCTTATTTCTTCTAAAATCTTATCCATATACAGTTCATCATAAGAATATATTTTGCTGCCGCTTTTATCCAATACATTCTTATAGAAAACATAATTACTCCGAATCAACGACTGAACGAAAACTTCATCTTCTAAACCCTCTCGTCCTCCCCTTTCAAGATACTGCATTGCTTTATACCTGAATACCGGAAAGAGCGCTACAAATAATGCTGCCGCCAGCACTGTTATGATAATCCCTGTCCTCTTTGCCCTGTTACATTTTTTCGATTTTATATCCAACACCCCACACCACCTTTAAATATTTTGGTTCCTTCGGATTGATTTCTATCTTTTCCCGAATCCTTCTGACATGTACCATAATAGTGTCCGTATTGACAGCTTGCTCGTTCCAGACCCGCTCATAAATTTCTTCTGCGCTGAAAACCCTGCCCGGATTCTTCACCAGAAGAAGCAGAATCTTGAATTCCAGCGGAGTCAGCTTCACAGGATTACCGTCTACAGTCACCTCTACGGTGTCTTCATTCAATTCGAGTCCTCCTATTATGTAAACCTTGTCATTGACTTGTTTTTCATCTACTGCTTCTAAATATCTGCGGTAACGGCGCAGATGGGAATTGACCCTTGCAAGCAGTTCCATCGTAGTAAAAGGCTTAGTCACATAGTCGTCTGCTCCCATATTTAATCCCATGATTTTATCAACCTCTTCTGATTTGGCTGAAAGCATTATGACAGGAAAATCATAGCCTCTCTCGCGCACCTTCATCATCATGGTTATGCCATCCATTCTGGGCATCATAACGTCCACTATGGCAAGATGGATTCTCTCCGACTCAATTTTTTCCAAACCTTCCACTCCGTCTGCTGCCTGAGATACCTGATATCCCTGATTCTTTAGATAAATCTCTATTCCTTCACGTATCTCCTTGTCATCCTCTACAATCAAAATATGAAATGCTTCCAAACGACTGTCCCCCAATCTATGATTCTTCTTATTCCCCGTACTTTTTCCGGATTCTGCCTGTGATTCTGTATAGCAGTATTATAATAAACTGCGGCAGATTTGGCAATTTCCTGCATCTCATATTTTCCTGCTGTCTCTAAGGCTCCCTGCTTAAGATATTCTCTGTCATGCGTAAGTAAGGATTCCAGTCTGCTGTTATATTCTTCTTCCGACATACATGTCATATATCCATTCCTGCCGTTTACCACCACATCCCGGACGCCCGTTGCATTTACGGCAAGTACCGGCGTTGCTGCTGCCATAGCCTCCAGCAGTACGATTCCCTGTGTTTCCGACTGAGAAGCAAACAAAAACAAATCTGAAGCCTTACAGTAATTTTTAACCTGTGCATTGGATACCTTACCGACAAACACTACTTCATCGCGTATGTTTAACTTCTCCGCCATTTTCTCAAGCTCATGCCGATATGGTCCTTCTCCTACTATCGCCAGTCTGAAATCCGAGTCAGGGCATCCGTCTGACATATCCGTGCTTTCATTCATCTGCTTGTTTTTTCTCATAGCAAGTGCACGGAATAAAAAGTCAATATTCTTTTCCTTTGCCAGCCGCGCCACAGTACAGAACAGATATTTCTTTCCCCCAAGCAGTTCATTTCGCAGACTTTCTACTTCCTCTTTGTCTGCTGCAAAACTGTCACTTCCGATACCGGTGGGCAGTACAGCCAGACTTGTGCCGCTTCCTATTTCCGACAAATAATCCCTCATAGAAGGCGTAGGCGCAAACACCATATCACATTGACTAATATAGTCATTCACATAATATGGAACAAAATTTGCTAAAAAAGGCGCCTTAATATAGTGAAGATACTGCTCGTATTTGGTATGATACGTAAAACACAACGGTACGTTATACTTTCGCGACAGATACAATGCAGTCCTGCCGATAAGCATAGGATGGTGAACATGAATTAAATCAAAGTGTCCTTCCTTAAACTCTTTTTCAATTTTTGAATCAAAGCTGTTCGGAACCGATACGCCGTTTACTATTCCTTTTATAAAAGAATGATAGCGTACAATATTTTCATCCGCTTCCTGTCCTTTATAATTGGGTGCAAATACCACTACTTCATGTCCTATAGCCCTTAATCCTTCGCTCAAACGCTCAATAGAGATAGGGACTCCGCCTATGAATGGTTTGTAATTATTAGTCATCATTGCTATTTTCATCATTTTCACCCCCTTATTTCAGATAAGATAATATTGCATCGCCCAGATAGTAACCGGCGCCCACGAAAACCAGATTCCATACAAACACGCCAAGTGCAGAACTTATGGTATATTTCAGGAAATTCATTTTCAGTACGCCTGCCGGAATGGAAATCAGGGTTCTTATCATCGGAATCAGCTTACTTACGAAAATACCGAAATACCCCCGGTTCCTTATCAGTTCAAAATTCCTGTCAATGGCATCCTTGCATTTGGGAAATTTCTTAAGATATTTTTCAAGGAACAGGTTTCCGCCCATCCATCCTAAAAAGTATAAAATCCAGCTTCCTAGCACTCCCGCCGAAAGTGTAATCATCATTACCGCAAAAAAGTTAATATTTCCTTTTGCCGCCCAAACGCCTGAAAGCGGCATGATTATTCCCGCCGGAAAACCGGGAAGATTCATATACTCCAGCAGGACGATTACGAAAATTGCGATTGCGCCGTACCTCGTAAAATATAGGGTTATTGTGCTTATGCTCATGTTTTTTACCTCTCTTCGTGTCTTTATTAGTTTTGCTTTTGGTTCATTTTCCATACGACAATTTTTATTTAAAATAAATAACGTTTTTAACGTATGAAAAGCTTCAACTTTTTCAAAAATATGGAATACCTTTTATATTCCTTGCTTTGTATGAGCATATAAAGATGATAATCAACAAAATGGAAAATGTTGTGCATAAAAAACGAAAGTTTTTCTTAACAAATGTAGAAGAAATGATTAATCGATGTTAGAATTCATACAAAAAGCGCCCGGGCTTATGACAAGTTGCATATCATTATAGCTCAGGCGCCAGTGCAGACCAATTATAAAATTAACATAACTTTGAACTTTAAAACTCCATACGCCGGATAATGTCATTCCATGCTTCCTCGTCTATTTCTTCATCATGAAACAGCTTTCTTTTATCCGCATCTGTTATTTTCCTAATGACTTTACATGGATTACCGGCTGCAATACTCCAATCCGGAATATCCTTTGTCACTACGCTCCCGGCTCCGATTACCACGTTATTGCCAATATGTACTCCGGGACATACCACCGTATTGCCTCCAAGCCACACATTATCACCTATCGTTACTTCTTTACCGTACTCGTAAGCCGAATTACGGCTGACAGGGTAGACAGGATGACCTGCCGTATATATTGCAACATTCGGAGCCAGCTGGCAGTTATCGCCAATCCTTATCTTCGCTACATCTATAAGTGTACAGTTATAATTGGCAAAAAAGTTTTTGCCTGCCTCAATATGTTTTCCGTAATCACAATAAAACGGCGGATTAATAAATGCATTATCTGATTTTCCCAAAAGTTCTTTTACTACCTCCTTTATTCCGGCAAAATCAGAACGGTCCATAAAATTCAGTTTCTGTAGAATCTTTCTGCATACAATCTGCTCCTCAAAAACGCTGTCATCTGAAATATATGCCAGTCCGGCATCTCTTCTTTCTATGTTTGTCATTCTAATCCTATGCTCCTTTCTTAAGCCAATCTCCTTATGTCATTTATATCCCCATTTTCGTCATGATTCCGTCTGCATCCACTCCCGGATGTGTCAGATACAGGCGGCAAATCTGCTCAGCGAGTTTTTCGCTGATCCCATTCATTTCAGCAATTTCTTTTACAGGTATTCCGCGGTTGGTATCCCTCATTACGGATTTAATTATCTTCTTAATGTTCTTTGGCAATCCGTTCTCGTCAAGTTCCTGCCTGATTTCAATTCTTTTCACATTATAGGCGCCTGAATCCGTTATCTCCAATACCGCCATTGTCACAGGCAGAATAAATCTTTTCGGGCCGCAGCTTCCCGGATTGAGGAATAACTGGCAGCCCTCATTTTTTTCTTCATATTTATGTGAATGCCCATATATAATAATATCGGCTTCAGGCAGAACCTTTGGCATATTCTTTCTGTTATGGATCATATAAAACTTTATTCCATACAATTCAAATGACAGGCTCTCCGGAATATCCACAGCCCATTCACCGTCATTATTTCCGCGAACTGCGTAAGTAGGCGCAATACGTTTAAGTTCATCCAATATTTCCTGTTTATCAATATCTCCGCCATGCAGGATTGCTTCACAGCCGCTAAGTATCTCAGTTATCTGCGGGCGCAGCAGCCCATGCGTATCAGAAATAATCCCTATCTTTTTCATTTTTCCACCACATTCTTACTATCTTCCGTCTCTTCATTTTCTTTATTTTCAGCATTATGCAGATATCTGCGCAGTACACATAAAATCGCTATACTGATGACTGACACAAAATCTTCGAACGGTGTTGTATCATAAACAATCATATGACGCGCTACTAAGAAAATCAGCACTTCAATAATATTATCGGCATTCGGACGGCACAACATCTGCAAAAACTCAATTCCGATGACGAGCATAAAAATCTTAGCCAGATAATCTCTGAATAAAGACATATCTCCCAGCAAATCCCAGAAAGCATCAAAATTCCTTAAGAAACTGTATATTGACAGCAATATTCCCATCAATACAAGTAACGCTGCAATTATCTCCAGAATATTGCAAATCTTAAGCATAATCTTTTTATACTTCATAACCGCTGCATTCATATTTTACTTATGCTCCTTAATCTGATAGTATTTTAATATATATTGCGCAACAGACAATATTTACCATCATTTACTACAGTATACCATATCATCAGGATTTTCGTCCATATATCTGCACATATCTTCACGCTGATATCTCTGTTTCTTTCTCAACCTACTGCTATACAGCCGGAATCTTGAGCACCTGCCCTATATTCAGCAAATCGCTATTTAATCCGTTCAATCTTTTTATCTCATCCACAGTAGTTCCAAATCTTCTGGAAAGCAGCCACAGAGTATCTCCGGAACGGACAGTGTATTCAAATGTTTCGGTTCCCGGTTTGGAAGACGGTACATTTTCCACTATTCCCAGATAGGTATCATAAAGCGCTTTCCATGTAGCATTTCCTACTATACCGTCAGGCGTCAGCCTCATCATCTGCTGAAAAGCCGTCACCGCCTGCTTCGTTCTGCTGCCAAAAATACCATCCTGCGATATTTCCGGAATATTGGGATAGAACTCCGAAATTACATTTAAAATATATTGAAGTGTTATAACGTCCGTTCCCCTTGAACCCTGTCTTAGTACGGTAGAAGGAGGAACGGTTCCGATTCCCAGCGAAGTTCCCTCGCTATTTAACTCCGCCAGCCTTGTCACAGCGGTATACAGACTTGAAAGCTTATACCATGTAGCTTTGCCGACAATGCCGTCAGGCTGAAGATTGAAAATACTTTGAAATTTAGTGACAGCAGCCTTGGTACTGTTTCCAAATACTCCTGTTTCATCTGTAATAACGGGAATTGCGGGATAATTTCTCCTGATTCTTCCAAGATATGTCTGAATAGTCTGTACGTCAAGCCCTCTGCTGCCTACTCTGAGCGCTGTGCCCGGATATGAAGTTAAAACATCTGTAATAATGTTTGTTTCCGCTATCTCTACATCATTAGGATAATAATTTCTCAGAATCTGCAGCGGCGTGTATCCTCTGTTTGCCAATGTAACCGTTCCCCACTGCGACAAGCCTGAGCAGACAGCAGTTGTTCCATTGCAGAAGGAAGTAAAATATGGCGCATTCTGTCCCTCTCTGCGTACATATTCATTAAAGATTTCATCAACTATTCTGCTTATGGAATCGTAAATCGTACGTCCATACACAAAATACTGGTCATAGGCAGTACTGTTAGTAATATCGAAACCGTATCCCTGACTCCTGTACCATTCCGTAAAGACCCTGTTTAATGCAAAAGTAATGATTGCATAAATATTTGCCCTTAGCGCAGCTTCCGGCCATGTCGGATAGACTTCACTGCTTGCCACATTTTTAACATAATCGGGAAAAGATACGCGGACATTTGAAGCATACGACGCCGGAGTGCCAAGATGCACCGTAATAGGGTTGGGAATGACTACATTACGCAGTACATATGGTCT
Organism: Lachnospiraceae bacterium; assembly: GCA_029062885.1. Classification (GTDB taxonomy): domain Bacteria; phylum Bacillota; class Clostridia; order Lachnospirales; family Lachnospiraceae; genus UBA3282. The sequence goes on along the minus strand of JAIDPH010000361.1, from coordinate 4,632 downwards.
TGCGGCAGGTCCTTCCTGCGAACGGCATTCCAACATATCAACTCCAAAATTTCCTATTGAGATTTCATTCACCGGAGGATTATTACGTGCCTGACCTGTTTGTACCGGTACAAAAGCAAGCGGCTGAATGGCGGTTTCCCCCTCAAAGATAGGGATTCCGGAAATGTGAAATGATTCATACCCCTCCGCCTGTGCCATTACGTCATACTTTATATATGGTATGCCCGAATAGTCAGGGTCAAGGGAAAGGCTTTTATCTACCGTTTCCAGAGAAACTTTCTCGGTTTCCCCGTTTTCATCAGAAATAAGCTCATAGACGCTTCCGCCCCTGTCATCAAGAATCTGAATTCTTGCGCCCTGAATCGGAAGGGCATCCTGGGCAGTACGCGCCTGCACAATTAAGTAACCAATCGCCATAAGTTTTGATTACTCCTTAAATTTTTCACTTATTTCATTATATTCAATATGTGTGCGTAGTGATAAAAAGTATCTTTGTAATTCACAATATTTTATTGTATAAAATGTCAGCGCTCTTCCGCTGCCTCAACTGAATCATATCCGTACAGCTTTGCAGTATTGCTCATTATTTCATAGGCAAGATTTTTTCCCTCTTTTGCCAGCGATGCAATAAATCTTCCATATAGAACAAACGTATTATCACCATATGTGCCAAGTTCGCCTCTTAAATATGTTTCATATGATGTATCGTACTCTTCATCTTCATATGTGTGAAGATTTCTTGCCCGGCTTGCCATATTGGGAAATTTGTCAGCGAAATCTTCCATCCATGCCATTTGAATTTTGATGATTTCTTCCTGTATTTTTATTCTTTCCTCATCCAATACGGGAAGTGATTCGCGTAGTTCTTCATATTTCTGCGGCGCAGTACTCTCCATCATGCGGGCATATTTTTCCGTAATAAGATTTCTTCCAACTGCCTCTGCCGATTTTAAATCATATAAATAACTTTCCAGTAATTCTTCATTCCATGTCATATACTGACTCTTTCTCATAATAGAAAAGGTCTCAAAATCATCCTGACAGTCTGCTCTTCCGCCTTCGTTTATCACCTTATCAAACTGCTTCCACTCAAGCTCCACTATATTTTCAATTATACTCATATTTATTTCTATCCCCTATAATTTGCCCGCTCTGCAATCTTTCACATTTATGCTGCTCATTTCAAAACTTGGGAAGTATAAAGCTCCAAAAATGTTTCTGAGCCGTCTACAATTCCCTGAGCGTTCATCTCGCTTAGAATAAGTTCTGCTGCTTCCTCTAACAAAACAACCGCCTCATCCTTTTTATTCACTGTTTCAGAAGTATATACATACGTCTCCCACGCATCTTTCTGGCATGGAAGCACGGCAAGCTGCTCTAATAACGGTATCACTTCCTGAAGCTTATCGAGTTTTTTAAGCCCTTTATTTTTCCATTTGTAATACGGCGCATATCTTCGGTTCAAAAGATATATGATATCCATTATGCTCTCTATTGCTTTTCCTATGCACATGGAAGCGGTCACAAAATCCTTCCTCGTCATCATACGCGGATAATTGCTCTGGGCATATTGGGAAAAATCATGCAGACATTGCGCAAGCTTAACTCTCCATATTTTCTCCGGATAATACGCCGCCAAATGCTCCCTGATACCCGTAAAGACTCCTAAGTCATCGCGGAATACTTCACCGTTTACCGCCTGCGCCAGCTGATATTCCTGAACCTGAGTGTAGTCTATTGTATATGGCTTTTCATACGAAATATCCAGACCCAACAGCCTGTTATAAAAAGCTGAAATAGAGCTTACGCCTCTTCTGCGCTCCAGAAAATTACCTGTCATATTACCGATTCCATGCTGCTTTATAAGCTCATCGTATGCTTTCTGTAATAACTCTCCTATTGCTGCATAGTCCTCATCTGTAAGCCACATGCAGAAACCCGGCGCATAATCGTGGTCCATTGAAACAGCGTCATCAAAGCCGAAACAATCCGAACCCTCTCCCACAAAACCTACGGCTATCCGTTCTTCATAGTCAGTAAACTGTTCATGAATCATTCTCTTTCCGTATTCTTCATAGAATGTCCGGCTCCGTTCCATATTAGATATCCAAACGCCCTTATCTCCGGCAGCTTTCAGCGCATTTTGATACTTTTCATATACTCTTTCATAATTCTTATTCCTGCCCACGTGCTTATACAACTCTAAAAGAGCCTTCTGGTAATATGCAGAAGCATTTATATAATCTTTTTCTTCATAATACGAATCTCCCATTGCTGTTAAAGCCGCACTGTAATGAAAGTCTTTTCCTCCGTCCGCCTCAAATAATTCCAAAGCTTCTTTTATATACTTAACGGCTTCGTCCTTATTCTCCTTATCGGGAAGCAGTATCATTGCCGCTCCGAGATTGGCCAGAGTAGACGCTTTTTGCATTTCTGCGCCTTTCCTCTTATCTACGATTCGCAGCGCAAGCAGGAGAGTTTCTTTTGCCTTCACATAGTCGCCTATTTCCTGATATAGCAGCCCCCAGTTATTATATAGACTCGCAAAAAGGAAATCCTCACTATCAAGGCACTTTTTATAGCAATTTTCCACTCCCGTAAAAGCATTCAGGGCATCCTCATATAGTCCGAATGCCCTGTAAGCGTTCGCAATGTTTAACAGCGAAGTCGCATAGCTTTGAGTCTCCTGCAGTTCCAACCGTTCTAACAGCTTACGCAATTCTGTGCAATAGATAAGCGCCTTCTCCTTTTGGGTTGTATCGCGGCATAATCCTATCATCTCGTTTAATAATGTAATAAGCGAAGCCGTATCTTCCTCACTCATGGCTTCCTTAATTTTCTCAAACAGAAAGTCCTCTATATTATCAAGCGATACCTTCCCATACATTGCATCATATTCATTTAAAACTTTATTAATATCCATAAAATACCAATGCTCTTTTCTAAACCTGAGAAATATTACATGTTAAATAAATTCCACATGGCCGTCGTTTATATGATAAACTGCGCCGACTACCTTCACGCCATTCTCATCGCCATCGGCGGGAATATTGAGACTTTCCCTAAGCTGTGATACACCATGCTCTACATTCAGGCAGCATGCTTTATAGCCATCCGTCTCGTTTCCGATTGCTGATTTAATCTCATCGGTAATAGATTTAATAAAACCATCTGCATGACCTTCTATCGCAGCTCCCACAGCTCCACAGTTGGTATGACCAAGAACAACTATAAGCTTGCTGCCAAGATGCCCTGCGGCATACTCAACGCTTCCAATCTGGAAATTATTGATAACATTTCCTGCGACACGGATAACAAACAGTTCTCCGATTCCTGTCATAAATATGCTCTCCGGTATCACGCGGGAATCGGAACATGTAACTACAACCGCATAAGGATACTGGCCGTTTTCGTATGTATCTTTACGAATTGCCGATGAAATGTCTCCTGAACATGTTGATGCACCTAAATACTTTTCGTTTCCCTCTTTTAATTTAAGCATTGCTTCATCCGCAGAAAGTCCTGCATGATTTCCATTGTGTGACATACTTGTAACCTCCTTTTTTGCTGTATAACATTTTGCATAAATTATGTTAAAATTTCTTTATAAATAGACTTGATTACAGCTATGCAGTTCTCTTTTCCAATTCCTCAATCCGTTTCTCAAGCTGGTCAATCTTTTTTATAAGTAAACTTATCGATTCCTTTTCAAGTTTACATGCATTTACATCATGATGCAATAACTCTAATTCATTTTCAATTTTTTCAAAACGATTTTCCATTTTATCAAAACGCTTGTTTATTCTCTCTTCCATATTTCCCATTTCTTCTATAATGGTATTAAACATCATTTTCATTTCACTATCCATACGCTACTCCCCCTATAATAATTAATATACCATATTCATAACATAAAGTCTATCAAGATACATCGATATAATTTCCACAGTCTTATATGATGATGCCGCAAGCCAGTAAAAACAGACATATAAAAATCAGCACAGCCAGCAACAGAGTAAATACCCAGTATGGTACATATTTCACCTTTATACTCATGATTACAGCTATTGTTTTTTCTTCGCATAGCCGCTTAAGCGCTTCCATCTGTTCATGACTTCCAATACATTCCTTTAATATCATTACGAAGTGCTTTTTATCCGTCAAGAAAAGATAAAAAGCGGTATTCGTCTCAACCATGCATAAAAACTTCTTCCACGACATTCTGGTTCTGCCCAGCTTCGGCTTATCACATGTCACACTTGTTTCTGAGAGCGATACCTTCCATTTTCCGTAATCTTCATTATGCATTAACCCTTCATTCCACTGACTTTTTATAGCTTTCTCCGGATTAACCATATTATTACTCGCCAAATTAATCAAAAATATTAAGGATATAAAGATTAAAAATATAATCAAAAAGTTTATTTTAAAGATACATCCGCAAATAAAAATCGCAAAATCTACGGCAAACACAGCCAAAATAATTTTATTTTTCTTGTAGCTGCCCAAAACTCCCGAGCGGATAATTCCTTTTGTATCAATAAGCGCTCTCTTCCATCTTTCCTCATCTATCCAGTACGAAAATTTAAAAAGACTGCCCTCACCGGCATCTTCCTCATCATCTATAGACAT
>JAIDPH010000360.1 GCA_029062885.1 Lachnospiraceae bacterium | reverse complement strand
TTACGGACTTTCCTGCCGAATGTACGGTCTTCGGGATGAAACAAAAGCGATATCTCATCGCTTTCGGTGTAGCCATAAACTATGCGGAATCCCACATTCATCAGAGATTTCACCGTTTCTACCATCATATCTCTAAACTTCATATCAAATGGCGCCTCAAATTTGCAGATCTCTTTTGTCAGTCTGGTAAAAGACCTTCCATCCAATCGTACCGCGATATACAGATCCGGCAGAATATACTGGTCCAGCGATTCCTCGTAAATCCGCATTTCTTTATCAAAATTGTCAAATTTCATTCTCTTCTCCCCTATTCATCTATTTCCTTCCACTCATCTACGGTAAAACTCCCGTCTTCCATACGGACATAGAACAGCTCGTCAAACCCTTCCCCGTATTCCGGAAGTTCTAGTTTACGATGCGTAGCTGCCACGGCCTGATCCGGTACCTTCGCCTTCCCTTCCCTGTTTTGATTTCTTGCAATACAATCGGAAACGGAGGACTGAAAGTAATAGCCTTGGACGCGATACCCATGATCTCTTGCGGCATGGATGTACTTCTCTCTGTCCTCCCTCGTCGGATTTGTATTATCCACCACAAAGGAGCATCCTCTTTCCACACATTCCTGTAACAGGAGCTTCTCCTTATTTCTTGTATGCAAGGTGTCCAAATTGATGTGGACATAGTCTTCAAATCGTTCCTGGTAAAAGGTCGATTTGCCGCTGGCTTGAATGCCAATAAAAATAATTGCTGTCTTTTCTGCCATTGTTTAGTGAATAATCCTCAATTTTTGATACCTTCATTTCAAGCTGCATCATTTGTATTTGCCATTCTACTGCTTCTATTTTGGGCCTAAAGCTAAACCAAGTTCTTTTGCTGCATTTACAAAATACTTGTACTGCCTTTCGGTTATAAAATCCTCTCTCTTAATAGACTCCGTAAAACAAAAATCAGTCCGGATTGATGCTACCGCTGCCGCGTTCCTTAAGGTCATCGAAGGAATTACCAAATAAGGTACGTCAGGATTTACCATAAGATTGGAATCAAAGGCTTTGTTATGGTCGTAGAGCGGGTGACATCCTAGTATCTCCATGGTCTCGCAGTTGTACAAAAATCCCCAATTCCTTCCATGACGGTCTCTGTTTGCGGTAAGATAATCAACAATGCACATTTTATAAAAAGCATCTGCGTCTATTTTTTGTACTTCTTCCATAAAATTAAGACCATTTCTATTACAGTATGATTCAAAATCCATAGCTGAAAGCATGACAATATCTCCACTTGTCATACATTTGCATTTTGAAACGAAGGTCTCTTCTGACTTTCCTGCTGTATATTCCAAGAAGTTCACATTTGTCTTCTTCAGAAGATTTGAAACCATTACTTCTATTCTTGCTTCAAAAGAGCCCTTGCTGCCCTTTTTGTAAAGATAAAGCTCCTCTCCTTCTCTGTGCCATGCTTTTGCGTATGCTCCAGAAGTTGTAAGTTCAGGTGTGACCGATGTCCCAGTAAGCGTAAGAGCTGTTCCATGTAGAGCCACCTGGGCGACTATCTCGTTCAAATGGTTCTGGTGAATATCTACATCTCTCCATAATACCGGGTCATTTTCAAGTTTTATCCAATAATTATCCTGAAGTGATACCGCACGACAAACTGTAGCTATTTTTGCTTTAGAATAATCGTCCTGCATCTGTTCAAAGTCAAAAAGCGCATATATCTTTTTTGCATTTTCTCTGGTAATCGGAAGGACACGCTGGGCTAAGAAATGGATTACAGCTTCGTTATTTTTTGCCCTGGCAACGATAACTGCTTTTATCTCGCTGACAGACATTCTTTCTTTTATCTCCCATGTCCTGATGCATCCTTTTAACTGATAAGGGAGATGAAAGTCGTCTAATACATCGCATATCACATCGTCAAAATTGATTCGCATTACCGGGGTATCTTTCATCATCAATAACATATTCTGGCTCATAAAATACCTTCAACAAGAAAACATTTTTTACTTAAGCAAATCTTATCATACTTTATATTAGTAAACAAGAAAAAAGAGGTCCAAAGCTTATGCTAAGGTGTTTTCCCAATCTCCTGCTTTGTCATAAAACCTTTCGGGTACATCCAATTAGGTAATATGGTATCTCTTAATACCGGATATATTGGATACCATTCAACTATATAATAAGAATCTATTTCATCCTCAAAGGCATCATGTT
>JAIDPH010000036.1 GCA_029062885.1 Lachnospiraceae bacterium | reverse complement strand
ATCCGGAAGTGCGGGAAGGCTTTGGATTATGTCAGCCAATGATTCAGCGTCATAGGGCATGGAATCATCGTTTAATATTGAGTATTGCAGGTCAACTGGAAGGGATGAAAAAAACAGCGCTTCCCGCATACCTGTGAACCTTTCATAAAAAGAACGACAGTGTAAATAGTCGCCTACGAATCCAAAGGTACGGCAGTTATTCTCGCGTATCATATCCATACAAAAATTCTTTATAACATCCTGACTTTCGGGAAGGATAATATCATATTTGCCCCTTAATGTTGAGCTGAAAAGGGGAAAGTCTAAGAATACAATTGGAAGGTCAAATTCCAGAAGTTCCATAATATATTTTGATTCAAAAAATTCAATACATATAATTCCGTCTACTTTGCCGGCAGAGAGGTATTGTTTGAATTTTGAAAAAGATGCCGGACTGGTTATGCTGAACTGGTCAAGTTCTATGTCATAATCCATCAGGTTCTCTTCCATTCCTTTTAATACGAAAATATAGTAATTGATGTTCATAAGCAGTTTTGACGAGAGGACTACAAATTTTTTCTGTCCCAGAGTTCCTTCTGAGGATGCAGCAAGCTTATAACCCTTATATCCCATTTCAATAGCGGCGTTGATTACGGCGTTTCTTGTTTTGATTGGAACAGGTTTTCCGTTCAAAGCTTTAGATACGGTATTTCTGGATAAACCTAATGAATTTGCAATATCCTGAATAGTTACATTTTTTCCCATAATTTTATCGTACCTCCTGAATATAATTAATATAAGGAATGCCATAAAGAGTGGATTGTATTGTTTTGAGCAAAGTGCACAATTTGGTGATTTGTGTCATTTTCTTAGATTCAGTATACATGAGACTTGAGAAAAAATCAACAAAAATAAAGAAAATGCACAAATAATACCTTGAATAATGTGCAAATGCACAAATTTGAAGCAAAATGTATATATTTAATTGACTCTGATTATTGGTATAATGTATCATATAAATTACCAAAGAGCAGTATCGAACGAAATAAAATTTCACAATTAAAAAAGGAGGATGTAAATGAAAACCAACAAAAATGTTTCAGTATCGGCAGCTGCATCTGGTAAAAATATACAAAACAGCAAGCCGACGAAAAAGGAATGGCTGAAGCGTATGAGGGACAATTATCCGTTCCTGGTCATGGTCTTTCCTGCAGTGGCAGTAGTATTCCTGTTCAACTATCTGCCGATTTACGGAGTTCTGATTGCATTTCAGGATTTTATGCCGGGTGACAAGATTTTCTCGGACACGACAATCTGGGTAGGATTTGATAATTTCAAAAGATTCTTTACGGATGTCCAGTTTTGGCCACTAATGAAGAATACATTTCTTCTGTGCATCTATGGATTTGTTATAGGATTTCCGCTTCCTATTATCATTTCCCTGATGCTGAACGCCTTAAAGGGAAAGAAGGGTGCAAAGTATTTTCAGACAATTTTTACTGCACCGCACTTCATCTCTCTGGTTGTTTTGGTAGGTATGCTGAATATCTTCTTTGGCCGTTACGGACTTGTTAATAATATAGTTGCAAATTTAGGAGGGGAGAGATTTTCATATTTCTTGGAGAGCTCCGCATTTAGACCGCTTTACATACTGTCAAGCAACTGGCAGGACTTTGGCTGGAGCGCAATAATTTATATTGCAGCACTCTCCAATGTTGATCCTCAGCAGCATGAGGCGGCTATTGTAGATGGGGCTTCCCGTTTTCAGAGGATTTTGTATGTAGATATTCCGGCTATTATGCCAATGATAAGCGTTATGCTTATTATGTCTATCGGAGGTCTGATGGGTGTTGGATACGAAAAAGCGCTCCTTATGCAGTCAGATGGTAACCTGGCAGTCAGCGAACTGATTGCAACATATGTTTACAAGAGAGGTCTTACCGGAGTGCCTGATCAGGCTTATGCAACGGCAATCGGACTGTTTAACTCTATTATTAACGTGGTTCTTCTTATTATCGCGAATACGACATCCAAGAAGTTCTCCGAGAACTCTTTGTGGTAAGGAGGGTGGTAATTAAAATGGCATCAGCAAATGTATCAATACAAAGAAGAAAAAAGAATGATAAAATATTTTATTTAATTAATTTGTTTTTACTTAGTTTAGTCGCATTAATTGTATTGTATCCTTTATACTTCATCATTATAGCATCCATCTCAGATCCGGATGCGGTGCTTGCAGGAAAAGTAGTTTTGTATCCTGTTGATATTACATTGTCGGGCTTTCAAAAAATAATTGAAAGGTCGGATGTCTGGAGAGGATATCTTAATACAATTATCTATACGCTTATAACGGTTGTTCTCTCTCTGGTTGTCACGATTCCTGCGGGATGGGCACTTAGTAGGAAGACGCTGCCCGGTAAGAAACTCCTGATGATTTATTTCATTATTCCGATGTTTTTCGGTGGAGGACTGATTCCTTTTTACAATGTTATGAGCGGACTGCACCTTGTCAATACAATTTGGGCTATCATCCTTCCGGCTATTCTTTCGGTATGGAACCTGTTTATGACCAAGACGTTTTTTGAATCCAGCGTACCAAACGGTTTGATAGAGGCAGCCACAATTGACGGAGCAGGTCAGTTTAAGATTTTCTTTTCAATTGTACTTCCTTTGGCAAAGGCGATTATGGCAGTTATGGCATTATATTATGCAGTAGGTCAATGGAACAGTTACTTTAACGCTATGATATTCCTTCAGGATGAGAAGCTCTATCCCTTGCAGCTAGTTTTAAAAGAGATTCTGCTTGCATCCGAGAATACTACCGGTGGAAGCGGTGAGACGATTCTTGAACAATACCGTCTGGCTAATCAGCTTAAGTACGCTTCGGTTATCGTATCCAGTCTGCCTGTACTTTGTCTGTATCCTTTCGTACAGAAATATTTTGCACAGGGAGCTATGATTGGATCGTTAAAAGAGTAATACTAAGTTTATCAATAAAACGACTTATATCAAAATAACTTATATTTTATATGGAGGTACACCAATATGAAAAAAATGATTTCCATTTTAACTGCGGCAGCACTTGTTTTTTCACTGACAGCCTGCGGTAATAGTGGCGGAGATAATAAACAATCTGCAAGCAGTTCGGACGTTGATACGCTGGTATCCGAATATGGTTTCCAGTGGACTGATACTTCTGCACCTATTTTGAATGAAAAGGGAGCTGCTGAGATTTCTTTCAGCATCTACTCATCCAAAAATGCATCGGCGCTTGATTATAATGACATGAAGATTATGCAGGATTTGTATGAGAGCACAAATGTTAACGTGGTATGGGAAAACGTATCGGAGTCCGTATATGACCAGCAGAAGAATCTGATTCTGGGTAATGCTGACAACCGTCCGGATGCAATCTATCATGCCGGTATAAATTCAGGAGAAATTATTAAATATGCAAAGAGGAATGTTCTGCTTCCGATTAGTGATTATCTTGAATATATGCCTAATTTTGCCAAAATACTGGAAGAAAGACCTGATATCAAGAATCAGCTCATTAACGTTGAAGACGGCAAAATATATGCTCTTCCTCGTATAGAGGAAATGGGGCTTTTGCAGACTCCTAATATTCTCTTCCTTAATAAGGATTGGGCAAAACAGGCTATTGATGCAGGGGCTGTCAATGGTATTAAGGAAGCGGATTTAGTGGATGGCCTAAGTATGACCTGGGATCAAATGGAGGATATGCTGACATATTTTAAGGAAAATGACATGAATGGAAACGGCAATGCAACTGACGAGCGTCCTCTTAACTTTGTACATAATAATTGGCAGGGTAATCAGTGCGACCTCTATGGTATGTTCGGTCTTAATGATAATCTTGAACACAGGGTAATCGTTGATGGGAAAGTTACATATACCGTAATGGATGACAGATTTAAGGATGCGACTAATCTAATTGCAAGATGGGTTACGGATGGTTTGATTGACAGTGTTTCCTTTGAGCAGTCTCAGGACAATTTCCTGGCAAATGGTAAGGGACTGGAGCTCTATGGTGCATTTTACTGGTGGGAGAGCGAAACTGTTGTTTCTAATCCGGAGAACTATATTGTATGTAAGCCTCTTATTGGACCTAATGGTGACCAGACAGTATGTGTTTCTAACAATCCTGAAGTAGGTACGGGCGAATTGATCATCTTTAAGGATTGCCCGAATGTAGAAGTGCTTCTTGCATATTTTGACCGTTATTATGACCCTGAAATTTCTGCACAGATTAACTATGGTCCTATCGGTATCGTTTACGAGGAGGAAAAGGATGCAGATGGTATGCTTGTACAGAAAGAAATTCCTGATGGCATGACTTCTGATGAGCTTCGTCTGCAGAATGCACCATTTGGTATTATCTATCTCTCTGATTATGCATGGAATAATGTGGTTCATATGGAGCCCCGTGCACAGCTTAGAGTGGAAAGACTGGAAGCTTATGTAACTCCTTTTATACCGGAGGGTGTAAAACCTTGTCCTAACCTGTCGTTTACTATGGATGAACTGAATACACTCAGTAACTATGAAACAAATATCAATGATTATATCAGGACAAATCAGATTAAATGGCTTACTAAGGGCGGCGTGTCGGATACAGAGTGGGAAACCTTCAAAACAGAATTAAGCGGCAAGGTTAACCTTACCGAGGTACAGGCAGTTTATCAGGCAGCTTATGACAGATTTGTATCCGGCAACTAGAAAAAGGAGGAATCGTGATGAAAAAAATGCGCAGAATTTTTGCTTCGCTTTTGTCACTTGTATTGATTCTGTCTACTGTGGCATGCTCCGGAGGCGGAAACGGCAGCGGAGAAAATACTAACCCGGAAATTAAGGGTGTAGGTGACATGGTTGTTGAAGCAGGCTCTGAGATTGATGCACTGGCGGGCGTTACAGCCTCTGACGCAGAGGATGGGGATATTACCGGTATGATCGTAATCGAATCGACTCCGGCGCTTGAGTTTAAAAACGGAAAGGCTGTACCGGAAAATGCCGGCAACTATGAGTTGACATATTCAGTTACGGATAAGGGCGGCGCTGTGGCAGAAGCATATGCAACGCTTACCGTAACCAGACAGACGGGTGAAGCCGTTGTCTATAAACAGTTTGATTTTAACTCCAATCCTACTATTGATAATAAGGGATGGAATGTAAATATTGCCGATGGCGTTTCAGCAAGCGGCGAATTGAAACAGGGAGCATATGTGTTTGATATTACATCTCCCGGCGAAGGCGATGGTGATATTCAGCTTGTAAAGTCCGGTATGGCTCTAAAACCGGCGGATTACAAGGTAAAGGTATGGGCAAAGTCCACGGAAAACACCTATGCGCATATTATCGCAAGAGATGAGAATGCAGATGAATGGAAGTCCTTCGGAGGAGCTTTTAACGTAGTGATCGGACAGGAGATTACTCCTCTGGAATTGAATTTCACCGCTGAAGAAGAGGGCAGCGCTGAGATTATGATTAACTTGGGTAAAATTACTCCTAACCCTGACAATCCGGATGACACCACTCCTGAGAATTTTGTTGTAACAATTGATAAAATTGAAATATATGAAATTTCAGGAGAGGAAACAAAGACACCTGTTTTCACAAACGATTTTACTGCTGCTAATGAAAATGACGTTATTGTTTCAGCTGGCGACGGAGCTTCAGCAGAAGCTGCTATTGAAGGTGATGCTGCTAAAGTGAATATAGAGTCCTATCCTACAGACGGCGGAGTATGGAGCATCAAGACTGATATAGCTCTTACCGATATTACAATCGAGGGTGGACAGAAATACTACTATAACTTTAAGATTAATACTGAGAACGGACAGTCCGGTGAGTGTCTTGTTGAAAGCGCAAGTCTTTACGACGCATGCAGAGTACACTTTAACGGCTTTTCAGCAGGCGCAGGCGAGGAAATAGAGGTTGCCGGAGTATTCACGGCAGATGTTGCAGTTGAAGATCCTGTTATTCGTCTGCAGATTGGTAATCCTTCGGATGGCGTTACCTCTAACAGTATTGTTATAGATGATGTAGTCTTTGGCAAGGTAGAGGGTGATTTGGAGACTGTTAAAACGATTGATGCATTTACCGCATATGGCAGGGGAACTGCAAATGAAGCAAATCCGGATTATCCATGGATGACCTTCAACGGAACTGATGAAGATAACGAGAAGGGCGTAGGTACAATCTGGAATGAGAACGGCAGCTTCTTCTACCGTATCGACCAGGGGGCACCGACAGACTGGCTCAACAAGCTCATTTGCGGCTATAGCGAAAATCCGCTCACTCTGGAGTCAGACAGTTATTATACTGTAGAGATTACAGCAAAGGCGGATAAGAACGTATCCTGTGGCTTCTTCCTGAATCCTTTGGGGAACTGGGATCCGAGACTTTCGGAACGAATTGATTTTACAACACAGGAGCAGACTTTCAGCTTTACGACGACGGACACATTTGTTACGGATATGGATTTCGAGATGCTGTTCCAGTTCGGTTCTGATGAGACTGCACAGCTTGGAGAAGTTACGATTGAGTTTTCTAATATAACTATTTACCAGATGCGTGTCAACTAAATATCTATTCAGGCAGATTATGCCGGAATGACATTTTACAGGGAGGATATATATCCTCTCTGTAAATGTAATATAGAAAAAAATATGATAATGAATGGAAGAAAAGGGGCTTGTGATGAAAAATAAAATAAAAAATTTTTCTGCTATTGTTTTTCTGTCAATGACAGTAATGCTTGGCGGCTGCGGACAGTCCGGAACGCAGTATGCTGTCAATTTTGAAGATATTTATGATACAAGCGCAGAATACGACAGTCAGACTGTTTCTTCCGGGAAGAAGCTTACAGAGCCTGACGCGCCGTCAAGGGATGGCTATGTTTTTATCGGCTGGTATAAAGATTCCGGATTGACTGAGAAGTGGGATTTTGGCAAGGACAAGGTTAAAGCCGACATAACCCTTTATGCGGGCTGGGATGCAGATACGCAGGATGAAATTACATATCCTGAAAATGATAAGGATTTCTCAAGCCTGAGAACTCCGGGAAGTCAGGAAGAGTCATATGAATACAATATGTTTTTCCTTCCTGCAGTGGATGGAACCAGTCAGCCCTATGTTGGTGACACTATGCCGTATTATGAAGACGGTGTGTATTATATTTATTATTTGAAAGAAGGGGGAGACTCCTTTAATCATTCTGTTTATTTGGCAACGACCTCTGATTTTGTTAATTATTCGGAGCAGGATGAGGTGGTACTCGAGGCATCCATCGATGGTGGTCAGGACGGTTGGATTGGTACCGGTTCGGTAGTAAAGGTGGATGGGAAATATTATTTCTTCTATACCGGACATACCAGCTCCGCGGCAGCAGAATATAAGGAAAAGATTATGATTGCCGAGAGTGACAACCTTACTTCTTTCAACAAGGTATCAGGCTGGGAGATTACGCCACCCGATGAGCTGGGACAGAAAAATGATTTTAGGGACCCACAGGCATATTACGACTCAGATACGGGAACGATTTCCCTTACCGTAACGGCATCGAAGGACGGTGTGGCAAGAATCCTGAAATATACGCTTAGCGCTGACCTTAATGAAATAAATTATGACGGTATCATTTTCAGCAATTCGGTTGGGGATTTCTGGAATCTGGAATGCAGCGACACATTTAAGATAGGGGATAAATGGTATATTACCTATTCAGCTCAGGATGATACGCTATGGTATGCTGCCTCTGACAGTCAGTTTGGTCCTTACTCCGAGGCAAAACGTCTGGAGGGCAAGCTGTTCTATGCAGCGAAGCATGTCGAAGATGGCGAAAATACATATATGGTTGGATGGGCAAGAAGGTCTGAATCTGCTTCATCTACTCAGGATGTTGCTGGATGGGCAGGCAATATGGAGGTACAGAAGGTAGTGCAGAAGGAAGACGGTGAGCTTATCCTTGCACCGGTAGATAATATTACTGCACAGTTTCAGAACAGGCGTGAACTTTTGATTGACGATACACATATATTAGTGGAATCGGGTTCGGCATACAACTATGTAGACGTATTTACATGTTATGAAAGCTTTATGCTTACGGGTAATTTTATCTATTCAGGAGAAGGAGAGTTCGGACTCTGCTTCGATTATAGCGGAAGAACTGATAAATATAAAATGATTTCCATATGTCCCAGTGAAAATAAGCTGCAGCATTCTTTTAATGAGGGAGATACACTGATTTCGGAAATGGATATTGAGCTTGTTTCGGGAAAAGAATATTCCTTTACCTATATTCAGGAGGGTTCTGTCGGTATCTTCTATATTGATGATGCGGCGGCGCTTACCGTGAGACTTTATGGCGTCAGCGGAAAACCTATTAAGCTTTTTGCCGGAAACAATTCCGTAGTATTTACGTCTTTAAGGCAGTATACAAGATGAGTGGAGACAAGGGGAGGAATGAAAGCATGATAAGTCAGGCTTTACATAAAGCAAGGAAATATGAAGAAACTATGGAAGCTAATATTTCTGCAGCAGAACGTCCGGAGTTTCATTTGTCAGCCAGAGTCGGGTGGATGAACGACCCGAATGGATTTTCTTACTATAATGGGGAATATCATTTGTTTTATCAATACAATCCTTATGATTCTGTCTGGGGACCTATGCATTGGGGGCATGCGGTAAGTAAGGACCTTTTGCATTGGAATTACCTGCCTGCAGTTTTGGCACCGGATTCATCTTTTGACAAGGATGGATGTTTCTCCGGCAGCAGTGTAGAATTGCCGGACGGCAGGCAGCTGCTTATGTATACAGGAGTAGTAAAGCTGCCACAACCGGGCGGAAGCTTTAAGGAAATCCAGACTCAGTGTATAGCAGTCGGGGATGGAAGCAACTATGAAAAGTATGATGCCAATCCCGTGCTTACAGAGAAAGACCTGCCGGTGGGAGGAAGCCGCTATGATTTTCGTGATCCTAAAGTATGGAAAGAAGCTGACGGAACTTATCGCTGCGTAGTAGGGAACTGCACTACTCAAAGAGACGGAAGAATTTTATTATTTAAAAGCACAGACGGATTTCATTGGGAATATAACTCCATCCTTGCGGCGAATAACGGAAGGTTCGGCAAGATGTGGGAATGCCCGGACTTTTTTGAACTAGACGGAAAACATGTACTGATTACGAGTCCGCAGGATATGATGCCTAAGGGCTTTGAGTATCATAATGGAAATGGCACTCTGTGCCTTATAGGAAGCTACGATAAGGAAACCGGCAGCTTTGTGGAGGAGACAGACCAGTCCATTGACTATGGTATTGATTTTTATGCACCGCAGACCATACTGACGCCGGACGGAAGAAGAATTATGATTGGATGGATGCAGAACTGGGATACCTGTAATCTGCGTGACCCTGAGCAGCCGTGGATAGGACAGATGAGTCTGCCACGTGAGATTTCCATTGAAAACGGGCGTCTAATCCAGAGGCCTGTGCATGAGCTGGAAAATATGCGCGGTACGGAAGTCAGATATGAAAATGTGGTTATTACGGATACAATCAGGTTGGATGGCATTCATGGAAGAAAGATTGATATGGAGATATCCATCAGACCCGGTGATGAAAAAAATATGTTCCGAAAATTTGCAGTCCGTTTTGCGCAGGATGACATATACCGTACATCAGTAAGTTTCCGTCCTGCGGAGTCCATTATAAAGGTTGACAGGAAGTTCTCAGGTTCCCGAAGGGCTATCATTCATCAGAGAAGAAGTCTTGTAAACAGTACGGATGGAAAGCTGAAACTGCGTATAATTCTTGACAGATTCAGTGCAGAGATATTTGTAAATGATGGGGAGCAGGTTCTTACGATAACTTTTTATACGGATCTGTCAGCTGACGGAATTTCTTTCTATGCAGATGGTGTGGCTGTAATTGATGTAGTGAAATATGATTTGATTTAAGGCAATGCAGAAAAGAGGGAAATATGGGAATGTTTGATGTAACCGCTTTGGGAGAATTATTAATTGATTTTACTGAAAACGGAACGAGCGGTCAGGGGAATCCGCTGTTTGAAGCGAATCCCGGAGGCGCGCCGTGTAACGTGCTTGCAATGCTGGCTAAACTTGGACGTCAGACTGCGTTTATAGGGAAAGTAGGAAAGGATTTCTTCGGGGAACAGTTAAAAAATGCTATTCAGGAGGTAGGAATCAATTCAGATTATCTGCTGATGGATGAAGAAGTTCACACAACTCTTGCCATGGTGCATACGCTTCCTGATGGCGACAGGGATTTTTCTTTCTATCGCAATCCGGGAGCAGACATGATGCTAACGGAAGATGAGATTCCGGAGAATTTAATTGCCGGCTCAAAGATTTTCCATTTTGGGACATTATCAATGACACATGAAGGGGTGAGAGCTGCAACCAAGAAGGCAGTGGCTCTGGCAAAGAAAAACGGGGTTCTTATTTCTTTCGACCCAAATCTTAGGCCTCCACTCTGGAAGTCTTTGGAGGAAGCCAGGGAGCAGGTTACTTATGGGATATCTAATTGTGATATTTTGAAGATATCTGATAATGAAATTCAGTGGTACACCGGAGAGGAGGATTTTGACGACGGAATCCGCCGCCTGAAAGAGCTGCATGATGTGCCGTTGATTCTGCTGTCCATGGGAAGAGAGGGAAGCCGGGCTTATTACAAAGACTTGAGAGTAGAAGCGGCTCCGTTTTTACAGGAGAATACCATCGAAACCACAGGAGCGGGAGATACCTTTGGAGCATGCTGTCTCAACTCTGTTTTGGAATATGGTCTAGATAATCTGAATGAGGAAAAATTAATGCAGATGTTGGTATATGCAAATGCGGCAGCGTCCATTATTACCACGAAAAAGGGGGCGTTGCGTGTAATGCCCACAAAAGATGAAATTGAAGATTTTATGGTTTGATGATACAACTCTCCCCGCAGCGAAACTGCGGGGAGTTGTTAGTCAATCAACAATTACCTGCTGTAAATTTTTAGTCCAATCTATAATAACTCGTTCATCATATTTGTTAATATTATCAGGTAGATTTGTTCTATCAAAAAATCTATGTTCCAGTGCTTCTTCCGTATTATTTTGAATTTCCCCACTGTACGCAGTTGTCTTAAAAACTATACCTGTCCCACAACAAATATCTCCGTTTGGATAAGTGATAATTCCATCCTCTCCCGAATAAATACCAAATAATGTCAGTTCTCCTATCTTAATCCCGGCTTCTTCAAATGCTTCTCTTCTTACCACTTCTGTAAATTTCTCTCCAATCTCCATAGAACCTCCGAGTAGTGCCCAACATCCATTATCGCGACGCTTTTGGAGCAGTATTTCTCCCTTGTCATTTTCGATGATAACTCCGCAGCTGGTTACCATAAGAGGTGCATGCCCCACATCCTTACGCATTTCCTTTATATAATTATTTCTATATTTTTCTAGAATATCTATCATCGCAATAATCAACCTTTCTTCTATGAGATTTTCTCCTTCCATGCCGCAATCTGTAAAAATAGATTTTCCATATCAATATTGGAAAAATCTGTCACATCTACTTTTATCTGTCCGCCATCAATACAAAAAGCATCAAATCCTCTTTGTTTCGCAGCCTGAACATAAACTTCGTAAGAAATGGCGGAAGCTTTTATTTCTTCAGGACTGCGCTTTTTCTTTTCCGGATAGCAGTCGTTCACAACATGACCTCTGTGTCTGTCGGGACTGACATCCCGTTCCAGAAAACGCTGATATATTACTTTGTAATCTCCTGTTAAAGTAATTGTCAGTGCGGTATATTGATATTTTTCCAAAAGACTCCTGATCCCATCTTCCGATGAATGTTCAAAATTGTTCTCCAGGATAAAAGGCTGTTCAGCTTTCATAAGCTGCTCTGCAACATAATACATGATTTCCATGCTGGCAATTCCGAGATTTACTTTTTCCGCCCTTGACTGAAAGCCGATATTATCAAACAGAAATTCCTTAATAGAATCCTTAGAAATGACCGGCAGACTAAACTTTTCTGCTATCGCCTTTGCCATAGTACTTTTTCCTGCTGCAGGCATTCCTGCCATTAATATACAATACATTCGTTCAATCACCTTTAATATCAACTGTTTCTATAACCATATCTCATTATATCACATCCTGTCAACAGCCTGTCTCTCCTACCTCATCACGAAATATACGAATAAAGTGATAGGGAGAATATCCGATAACTTTTGCACAGTCTGCCAGAGTGAACTCATTATAAATAGTAACTATAAACTTATTATACCTATTTTTTATTCAGGAGAGTTGATAAAAATTGCGGAATGTATCTTTAATCTCTGATAGAATTCATGAATATCGAATTGAATTTTTCAAGCTGGTCGTAGATGATTCCGTGACCGCTGTCAGCTAAGGTTATGAGCTTTGAGCCGCAAATGCTCTGGTGCTGAATTTCGGCAAGCTCTTTTGAAACAATAAGATCTTTATCGCCATGAATGATGTAGGTGGGAACATGAACATGGGAAAAATCCTTTTGCACATCCTCATCACGCAGCGCTATACAGCTTTTTATCGTTCCTATTCCCGACGCTGACAGTGCAATGTCTCTAAACCAGTCTATAACTGCTTCCGAATGCGGACAGGCAAAAAGCTGTCTGCTGAAGTTCTGGCATAGTTGGGGTCTGTCGGTTTCTGCAAGGCTTATTAGGGCATTAACTTCATGTATAGGTTTTCCGTAGGGAAAGTCGAAACGTCTGGCAAAGCTGGGGGCTGCGGCGGAAAGAAGAATCAGCTTGCATACGCCGGTGCCCTTGAACCGCCTCATATATCTTAAGGCAATTGCGCCTCCCATGGAAAAACCTACTAATATAAATTTTTGCAGGCGAAGCTGTCGAACTATCTGAAAGATATCGGCTGACATCTGGTTGTAAGAATATCCGCATGCAGGTGTATCTGACATGCCGAAGCCCCTTAAATCCACTGTTACTACACGATATCCGCAATCTGTAAGCAGATTAATCTGATATTCAAAGATTTTGTGGGACAGCGGCCATCCGTGAATAAGAAAGATTGCGGGCTTTCCTTGTGGGTTATAGTCGTAGACGGCAATTTTGGTTCCGTCGGTTGAGGTTATATAATACATAGATACCTTCATAAACAGGTTTTATATATATTATGCGGTTGGTTACGTCATGGATAAAAGATATTTTGGTTAAATTTAACCGAAATATCTTTTAGAAGTGATTAATATATAGCATGAAATTATGGCTTAGAAATTCAAGAATTAATTTCACTCAGTTTACAAATCCTATATGT
>JAIDPH010000359.1 GCA_029062885.1 Lachnospiraceae bacterium | reverse complement strand
CATCTATAATACCTCCGTAAATTTGAATTTCAAGTCCATACAATATCCTGGATCTATTTTTTCAGAAGTCCATAAATTTCGTACCTTGAAATCATATTTTGAAGCACAATTTTTGTACCCATAAGCTGTTTATAAGTCACGGTCTTTGTTTTATCTTCCAACCTCAATTTTTCCATTTTACTTACCGTATCATTATATTCCTTTTGAATTGCTTGCAGCATTTTTTTCAAATTTTTCTTCACGTCCAGACATAATTTTCCTCCACTAAATTCTCTTCCCATCACAGCTTTAACACACACTGTACAAAAAATGCTGCTATCTGCTCAGGCGTATATTGCTCATGTTTTGTGATCCACCACCGCACTGTTTCGGAAAAGCTGCAGACAACATGATTTAACAGATAATCAGCCGGAACATCATAGTGCATTCCCTTGATAAATACGGGAAACGTCTGTTCCAGATATTCTTTGAAATACCCCATAAAAATGTCCCCGCTGTCGCAGGAAAGAAGTCCTTTCAGATTTTTTCTGTTATCCTGCAAGTGGTATAAAATATGCGTGATCTCTTTTTGAAAGTCATGCCCTGCATGGGAAAAGTCATGGCTGCTTTCCTTCCTTAAGTCATCGGAAAATACATGCTGAAAGATGTCTGTGCACATTGCTTTTAACAGGCTGTCCTTCGTTTCAAAATGGGCATAAAAAGTGCTTCTACCCACATTTGCTTCGTCTATGATCTCCTGAACCGTAATGTTATTAAAATTTTTCCTTTCAAGCAGACTGCTAAATGCTTTAAAAATAGCCTGCCTTGTTTTCTGTTGTCGTCTGTCCATAATATCTCCGTACATTTTAATCAAAATGTTCCGTATCGTACATAAAGAATATTTTGATTGTTGCTTTGCTTCTTGAAATTGCTACAATAAATACAAAACAAAATGTTTGATAATGTATAGATTGTACAACTATTAAAATCAGTTGTCAACGTGTGAGAAAGGTATAGGTATTAGTCTGATAAAACGTATGAATGATTTTCTGGCAGGTCTGCCAATGACGATCGTGGGCGGTGTTTTTCTTGTTATGAGCTTTGTATTTCCAAGAGCAGGTATTGTATTGCCTATTGATCCGGCTTGGGTAACTGTAATGATCTGCGGGATTCCTTTATTATACCTTGCGGGATGGCGGGTCATTTATAATAAGGGAATCAGTAAGATTTCCTCTGCCCTGCTGATCAGCATTGCCATGATCGCGGCAATTGCCATAGGTGACTTGTTTGCCGCCGGTGAGGTTGCTTTCATTATGGAAATCGGTGCTATTTTAGAAGATATGACAACGAACAGGGCGAAAAAAGGATTAAAGAAACTGATTAGCCTTACTCCCACACAGGGACGGCGGATCACAGACGATAACTCCGAACGGGAAGAAATGATTCCTGCTGACCAGATTTGTCAGAATGACATTCTTCGGATTTTGCCGGGAGAAACGATTCCCGTAGACGGTATCATTATTCAAGGCGAAACTTCCATCGACCAGTCTATTATGACAGGCGAATCGCTTCCTGTCGATAAAGGAATAGGAGAGAACGTTTTTTGCGGAACAATCAACCGCTTTGGCTCTATTGATATCAAGGCAACCAAAGTAGGCGAGGACAGTTCTCTGCAGAAGCTGATCCGAATGGTTCAGGATGCAGAAAACAAACAGGCTCCTATGCAGAGGATTGCGGATAAATGTGCGAGCTGGCTTGTGCCTGTCGCCTTGCTGATCGCTATTATTACAGGTATTGCAACGAATAATATTGTAAGGGCTGTCACTGTCCTGGTTGTATTCTGCCCTTGCGCATTAGTGCTTGCCACCCCAACCGCCATTATGGCAGCCATAGGGCAGGCAACGAAGCATGGCGTGATCATCAAATCAGGGGAAACCCTCGAAAAAATGGGAAAAGTAAATACCATTGCCTTTGACAAAACCGGTACCCTGACTTATGGGAAACTGGAAGTAAGCGATATTATTTCTTTTGACAATAATATGAGCGAAAAGGAACTGCTTGCCCTGACAGCTTCCGCAGAAGCTAAGAGCGAACATCCGTTAGGAAAGGCGATTGTGGCTTATGCGAAAGAAAGGGAGATAACCATAAAAGATTCGGACTTTTTCCAAATGCAGAGTGGAAAAGGCATTTGTGCAGAAGTATCCCGCAGGAACAGTCTCTTATACACATCA
>JAIDPH010000358.1 GCA_029062885.1 Lachnospiraceae bacterium | reverse complement strand
GAACCAGAAAGCAATTCATGAGTGTGTACGTGCAGATTATGGAAAATATTTCGCAGGATAAGAAAAATAATATGGCAGGACAGCTTTCATTATTTGATATTGCAGCGGAAGAAGAAAAAGAGAGTTACGAAATAAAGCTCCCTGATGTGGGAGAGTATTCTAAAGATATGAAACTGGGCTTTGAAAAGGAAGTCTTAGGTATATATGTCAGCGGACATCCTTTGGAAGAATATCAGGAAATATGGCGTGGAAACATTACTAATATGACATCCGATTTTGTATTGGATGAAGATACGAATGCCGCTGTTGTAAAGGATGGGCAACAGGTTACCATTGGCGGCATCGTTGCAGATAAAAGGCTGAAGTATACGAAAAATGAAAAGGTAATGGCATTCCTTCAGATAGAGGATTTAGTTGGTTCGGTGGAGGTTATTGTTTTCCCGAAAGATTATGAAAAGAATTCGGATAAACTGATAGAAGACAAGAAAGTTTTCGTAAAGGGAAGAGTTTCTGCCGAAGATGATAAAGATGCTAAACTTATCTGTGAGAAAATTACTGCTTTTGATGAAATTCCAAAGAAATTGTGGATTAAATTTCCGACCATGGAGCAGTTTGAGGAAAAGGAAACGGAGCTTATGGCTTCGCTTCACGATTCTGAGGGCAGGGACAGCGTTGTAATCTATATTGAAAATCCAAGGGCAATGAAAAAGCTGCCACCCAATCAGAATGTCAATGCTGATGAAGCATTGATTGAGAGGCTGGAGGCTCTATATGGAAAAGAAAATGTCAGGGTTGTTTAAAAAATATTGAAAAGCCACTTTGTATAGGGTAAAATTAAATCAATCAGGTAATTTATGGTATTGGTGGGAAAGGATGCGAGGATATGGCAAAAGAGATTAAAACTATAGGCGTTTTAACAAGTGGGGGAGATGCACCGGGCATGAACGCCGCAATTCGTGCGGTTGTCAGAAAAGCACTTGCTAACGGCGTTAAAGTCAAAGGTATTAAAAAAGGCTATCAGGGCCTTATGAATGAAGAAATCATAGATATGGAGAAATGGTATGTTTCGGATACCATTCAACGCGGCGGTACTATTCTCGGAACTGCGCGGTGTTCGGAGATGCGGACGGAAGAAGGTCAGCAGAAGGCGGCTGATGTATGTCGTAAGCATGGAATCGACGGTCTTATTGTTATCGGGGGAGACGGCTCATACCGTGGAGCACAGGCTCTGTCCAGACAGGGCATTAACACGATTGGTATTCCGGGAACCATAGACCTTGATATTGCATGTACGGAATATACGATAGGATTTGATACTGCGGTTAACACTGCAATGGAAGCAATTGATAAAGTTCGTGATACTTCTTCTTCGCATGAGAGATGCAGTATTATTGAGGTTATGGGAAGAAATGCGGGCTATATTGCTTTATGGTGCGGTATTGCCAATGGCGCAGAAGATATCCTTTTACCTGAGAAATATGATTATAACGAGCAGGAAATTATCAACAATATCATCGCCAGCAGAAAACGCGGTAAGACGCATCATATTATTATTAACGCTGAGGGCATAGGACATTCAACTTCCATGGCAAGACGAATCGAAGCGGCAACCGGTATGGAAACAAGGGCAACGATTCTGGGCTATCTGCAAAGAGGCGGTGCGCCGACCTGTAAAGACAGGTATTATGCTTCTATAATGGGCGCATATGCGGCAGATATTTTGTGCGAAGGTAAAACAAACAGAGTTGTCGGATATCAGCATGGAGAATTTCTGGACTTTGATATTGAGGAGGCTCTTAATATGCAGAAGAGCATTCCTGAGTATGTATATGAGGTCAGCAAGATTCTTGCATTGTAATTTTCTTCATAGGCAGGTTTGATATGATAACAAGCAGTGCAAATAAAGGAGTAAAAGAAGTTATACAGCTTGAGCAGAAGGCAAAAGTAAGGCGTGAACAGGGACTTTTTGTTGTCGAGGGCATCAAAATGTTCCTTGAAGCGCCTATAGATAGAATTGAAAAAGTCTATATAGCAGAAACTTTTTCAAGACAGATGACGGAGCAATGTAAAGAGAAGCTCGAAGCATTATCATCATGTTATGAGTTAGTTTCTGATGAAATATTCCAAAAAATGTCGGATACAAAGACACCGCAGGGTATCCTGTGTGTGATGCGGCAGAATCAATATATTCTGGAATCAATGTTCACAGTATCACATCCCATGTTTATTATGTTGGAAGCTATTCAGGACCCGGGAAACCTGGGTACGATTTTTCGTGCTGCAGAAGGCGCGGGTGTGGCAGGCGTCATTATGAGCAGTGATACGGTGGATATATATAATCCTAAGACGATTCGTTCTACAATGGGTTCTGTTTATCGAATGCCTTTTATCTACGCACAGAATTTGGATATTATAATAGAAGAAATGCAGAAGAGAAAAATTGCTGTCTACGCAGCGCATTTACAGGGCGCAAAGGCATATGATACCTGTGAATACAAGTCGGGAACAGCATTTTTGATAGGTAATGAGGCAAATGGACTGAAGGAAGAAACAGCGAAGAAAGCAGATGCCGCCATAAAAATTCCGATGTCAGGTAAAGTAGAATCACTTAATGCGGCAGTTGCGGCGTCTGTGTTGATGTATGAGGCGGCTCGTCAGAGAAGATAAAAGATAAGATAGAAGGGAGTATGTTAATATGAAGATAGGATTTATCGGTTTAGGTAATATGGCAGACGCCATGATAGCGGGTATGCTGCAAAAAGGCATAGTGAAACCAGCTGATATTATTGGCTGCGCCAAAACATCAGCGACAAGAGAAAGAATGAAGGAGAAATATGACATATGTGTCGGCGATAAAAATGCAGACGTGTCATCACAGTCAGATGTTCTTATCCTTGCGGTTAAACCTCAGTTTATGGAGGAAGTTATATCTGAAATAAAAGATTCGGTAAGTCTTCAGACACTTATTATAAGCATAGCGGCAGGAAAGACTCTTAAATGGATTGAAAACGCTTTTGGAAAGACGGTTAAACTGGTACGTTGTATGCCTAATACACCGGCACTGGTGGGTGAGGGTTGTACCGGCGTATGTGTGAACGATAGAGTTTCAGCAGGAGAAATAGACGAGAGTATCAGACTGATGGAGAGCTTTGGCAAAGCCAGCCTTGTGCCGGAACGGCTGATGGATGCAGTCGGAGCGGTCAGCGGTAGTTCGCCTGCCTATGTATTTATGTTTATTGAAGCAATGGCTGATGCCGGTGTTGCAGCCGGAATGCCAAGAGCGCAGGCGTATCAGTTCGCGGCACAGGCGGTATATGGCAGTGCGAAACTGGTATTGGAAAGCGGCAGACATCCGGGAGAATTAAAGGATATGGTATGTTCCCCAGGAGGCACGACTATTCAGGGAGTGCGTGTATTGGAAGAAAAAGGGATGCGAGGAGCGGTTATGGATGCTTTGGCAGCATGTGTTGAAAAATCAAGGAATTTGTAACAATTTTATCCTTATTTCCACTCATTTTTTTGGACAAGAAACGTAAACTTGACAAAGAAAAGATGTTTTGCTAGAATTATCCAAAACGGCTATTTAACATTTTTGTAATAATTTTGCAAAACAAATTTTAAAAGTGGAGGTAAGCACTCATGTTAAGGGGTAAAAGACTGTTATCTATTCTGACAGGTCTTGCTATTAGCCTGTATATGATGTATGGAGTATGCTTGGATGCGGCGGCGGTCGGCAAGAAGGAATATCTTGATTCTCTGAGCGCAGGGGTTTCCAATGCTATTTCTACGAATGATGACAGTAATGAGGGGGAAACAAAAGAGCAGCCGCAGGAAAAGGAAGAGTCAGGTGAAAAATCTGATTTAGTCATGGCGGATGTGAAGGCAGCGTTAAATGTACGCGCTGAGGCTTCAGAAGATTCAGAGAAGGTTGGACTTTTATACAAGGACTGCGGCGGCAGGATCCTGGAGAGAAAAGATGGCTGGACTAAGCTTGAGTCAGGCGATTTAGTTGGTTGGGCCAAGGATGAATATCTGCTGTTTGATGAAGATGCGGAAGCATTGGCAAACGAAGTAGGAAATCTGATTGTTACGATTGAAACGGAAACCTTGCGTGTGCGTAAGGAGCCTAGTGAGGAGTCGTCCATTCTGGGTCTGATTGCACAGGATGATGCGTTGGAAGTTATTGAAATTGTCGATGATGATTGGGTTAGTGTCTATTATGAAAATGGTACGGCATACGTTTCAGCTAAATATGTGAAGGTTGATTTTCTTATTGATGAAGGAGAAACCATGGCGTCAATAAAGAAAAGGGAAGAAGAGGCTGCTGCAATCAGGAAGCAGGAAATTGCCAACGCTAATCAGGCTGTTATTGCGGATGCTGATGACTTAAGGCTGATGGCTGCCCTGATTCAGTGCGAAGCGGGCTCGGAGCCGTATGAAGGCAAACTGGCAGTTGGCGCAGTTGTAATGAACAGGGTAAAAAGCGGCGCATATCCGAATACGATTTCCGGCGTAATTTATGCTTCAGGTCAGTTCACGCCTGCAGTGAATGGAAAAGTAGCTAAGGTATATAATAACGGTAATATATCGGATAGCTGCTATCAGGCGGCTCAGGAGGCGATGTCGGGTGTGAGCAATGTAGGAGCTGCAACACACTTCAGAGTAGCCGGAAACCATGATGGTATTCTGATTGGTCATCAGGTTTTCTGGTAAAATATTACTGTTTAGACCCTATGAAAACAGTTCTTTCCGATATAGCAATATCCTCTTGTTTCTATTAAAATAATAT
>JAIDPH010000357.1 GCA_029062885.1 Lachnospiraceae bacterium | reverse complement strand
GTTCAGAAAGGGGATTTATATATGAGAAGATATGTTATGTTTGCATAGCACTGGCTATTGCAAAAAATTGAAATTGTTATAGCCATTGCTAATCCTAAAAAATAAAAGTTTAGGAGGCAGACATGGGCTATATTAGAGCAGAAGAAATTCTGCCCATTGATATAATAGAGTTGATACAACAGTATGTTGACGGGGAAAATATTTATATACCGCGCAAGTCGACAAACAGGCGAGCATGGGGGGCAGGTACACAAATTAAGCAGGAGCTTTTGATGCGTAACCGGCAAATTTACGCGGATCATCTTGCCGGAAGTAAGACTTCTGATTTGGCATATAAATACTATTTGTCGGAGAAAAGCATACAACGTATTCTGAAAGAAATGAGCAGATAAATAGGTAGGTAAAATAATGGGTTGATACTTGGTATCGGCTCATTATTTTTTATAAAAATACATGAGGTAAAATTCAAACTTAAAATATGTTAAAGTAAATTTATGTATGTTACAGTAAATAGGAAAATATTTTAATTGACAGGTTGTTCAACCACAAATTCGCAGGTTGAGAAAGGGGCTTGGTTATTATTATGAAAACAACAGAAGAATATATGCAGGGATTAAAGCAATGGCTTCAGGATACATCTGACACTCCGCTTGAGGAGATGTCTGATTTCTTTACTAAGCGGCTGGACGGTTATGAAGAGCATATGGCAATATGGGAAAATTCATATCAGGTCTTTGCCGGATTATTACCCTCAGAATGCCAAAGGGTTGTAGACTTGGGATGTGGAACTGGTTTGGAATTGGATAAAATCTGGCAAAAGAATCCGAGCATAGAGGTGACAGGCGTAGATTTATGTCAAAGCATGCTGGATAAGCTATCGGAAAAACATTCCGATAAGCATCTTACTATAGTATGTCAGGATTATTTCCAATATGATTTTGGTACTGCCGAGTGGGACGCGGTTATTTCTTTTGAAAGCCTGCACCATTTCCTTCCGGATAGAAAAAAAGAACTGTATCAGAAACTTTATAATGGTCTGAAAGATGGCGGTATTTTTGTTTTAGGAGACTATATCGCATGCTGTGACGAGGAAGAAGAACTTTTGCGTAGCGTATGCCTGAAAAAACGGGAGCAATTTGCGGTACCGGATAATTGTTTCGTTCATTTTGACATTCCGCTGACTTTGGAGCATGAGCTGGAGCTGTTAAAAAATGCCGGATTTAAAATCGAAAAAGTGTTGGATGAACCGGATGGAGCAACGATAATTATTGCAAAAAAAGTCTGATATATCAAAGACGGAAATATAGAACGCAGAAAGGAGAAATATATTTATGACTACACCCGTTTACTTTGCATAGCGTGGCTATTGCAAATATAACAAATAAGTAATGTAATAGCCTGCGCATCCGACTATAAATTGAATAGGAGATGCAAATGTGCTATTTAAATAAAATTGAATATGAAATTGTCCTGAACGACTCACTTTCTGTAATCCGAGGTTGTGCCAAATGCGGCACAAAGACACGCTTCATAAACACAAAAAAATTCCGTGTTAACGCCAATGGCAATAAACTGGATGTTTGGCTGATTTACCAATGTGAGAACTGTAAGCATACCCTCAACCTTACGATTTATGAAAGGCAAAAAGTTTCTGCCATATCAAAGGAAGAATACCAAAGCTTTTTATGTAATGATGAACAGCTTGCGGAAATGTACGGTAAAAGTATGCAGTTTTTTAGGAAGAACAAAGCAGATATTGATTTTGAAAGATTGGATTATGACTTTGTTAAGCTGCATGAAACGAGCAAAAACTGCGGACCGGAAGAACAGATAGAAGTTACAATACATAATCCTTATCAGCTAAACATTCGACCGGAAAAACAAATCGCCGCAGTTTTAGGACTATCAGGAAGTCAGGTTAAAAAGCTTATGGAACAAGGAAAAATAAAACCGGAAAAAAGTCTGTCGCAGATTATTTCGTTTAGTGTGAGTACTTCACTTTTTCATATGGAAGAATAAGCAGTAAGAAGTAGCAATTTACGGAGGTTATGCTTATGCTAATTGAGACTCAAAGAATGATCATTCGAGATTTGAAAACAGAAGATGCGGTATCCTTTGCTGAAATGGCGGCAGATGGGAGCTTAAATGATGTTGGTTTTGATGGAGACTGTGGCAGCTGGATAACGGAATGGACAACCGAGGCAAAGGACTTTGCGGTTAGAGATAATCCCGATATGGATTATCTGGCTTATACGATAACTTTAAAGGAGGAAAATATTGTTATCGGTTCAATTGGATGTTCTTATTATGAAGACTTTCATGAAACGGGTATTATATATTTTATAGGTGCGCAATACAGAAACAATGGTTATGCAGTTGAAGCAGCTAAAGCATATACGGAATATTTTTTCAGACATTATGATGTTCCAAAGATGATAGCAACAGTCAGGGCAGAAAACATATCATCATGGAAAGTAATTGAAAAAGTGGGATTTACATTAATTGAAAAAAGGATGTATAGAGATTTAAATGATGAGAAAGATGAACTGTATCATTTTTATGAAATTGCAAACCGTGAAGTGTGACAGATAAGGGCATTAGCAGTTATAATAGAGTTACAGAGAAAATGGCTATGTGAGAAGCATAGCCATTTTTGACAGGGAATAATATATTTCTACTTATTTATAGTTCCAAACTATTATCTTTTAATAGAAAGTCATATACGCTCATTGTTGTAATACCAATCTCATCTCTTGTAACATTTACAACATCTTTAACAATAATAATCTTCTTAAAAGAGTCATTTACATTAATAAGAGAAGCTTTTTCATGAATTTTTTTTTCTTCTGTCGGCATGCTAAATGCAGATTGGATATAATATCGCTTGCTTCCCAGATTTGCTACAAAGTCAATCTCTAACTGTTGTCTTTCTGATTTTCCCTCTTCGCTAATTCCTCTTTTTTCCACAATGCCTACGTCTACCGAATAACCTCTGCTGCGTAATTCGTTATATATGATGTTCTCCATTATATGTGTTTCTTCAATTTGTCTGAAGCCTAATATTGCGTTTCTAAGTCCTACGTCCTCAAAATAATATTTGACAGGTGTACCAATATACTTTCTGCCTTTTACATTATAGCGGTTTGACTTATTTATTATAAAGGCATCCTCTAAGTACTCTATATATTGTCTAATGGTATTTGCACTAATAGTTGACTGTATCACACTTTTAAATGTTGACTCAATTTTAGGCACATTTGTAAGAGAGCCTATAGCTGATGCTAAGACATTAACTAAATCTTCCAGCTCTCCCGACTTTTCTATATGATGTCTATCTATGATATCTTTTAAATATGTCTCGTCAAATAACTTTGTCAAATAATTAATCTTCTGTTCTTCCGTATTCATTGTTACGGTAAGCGGCAGACCTCCATAAATAGTATACTCTGCCCAGCCATGATACATATCACCTTCATAGACCTGCATAAATTCCTTAAATGTCAAAGGGTAGATGTGAATTTCATCACCTCTTCCCCGAAATTCAGTGATAACATCTTTTGATAAAAATTTAGAATTGCTTCCGGTTACATATATATCCACGTTTGTGATATGAAGTAATGAATTTAACACTTCCTCAAATTCATTTAACATTTGTACTTCATCCAATAAGATATAGTATTGTTCCTTATCTTCAATGCATGATTCTATATAATCCAATATGGTGTCCGGATCACGATATTTCTTGTTTTTTCTTTGATCCAGCTCAATTGTAATAATATGTGATTCCGAAACACCTTGTTCGATCAGGTAATTTTTAAATAGATTAAAGATTAAATATGATTTGCCGCATCTTCTAATCCCGGTTACAACTTTTATCATTCCGTTATGCATTCTGTTAATTAAATCATTCAAATATTTATCTCTTTCTATTTTCATTTTCAGCCCTCTTTGTTGAATATTTTTGACATATTTGACAAGTCCTTTCAAATGCATTTTATAATAATATATGAAACAAAACAAGTATTATATTGAATATTTTTGACATTAATGACAATTTTATTCAATGACTTTCTCTGCCAGTTGAAAAAGAACCCATGAAATGATAAAATCTTATGCAAAATAGGAAAAGCTATACAGGAGATGATATTGTATGTGGATGATATTTGCATTACTGTCAGCAGTCTTCGCAGCGCTTACTTCAATCTTAGCGAAGGTTGGTATTGAAGGCGTGAATTCTAATCTGGCGACCGCCATCAGAACAGTGGTTGTGGTCATCATGGCTTGGGGAATGGTTTTCCTTACGAACACACAAAATGGTATAATTGAAATCAGCAGGAAGAGCTGGCTGTTTTTAATCTTGTCCGGCTTGGCTACGGGTGCATCGTGGTTGTGCTATTATAGGGCACTGCAAATTGGTGAGGCGTCTAAAGTAGTACCGATTGATAAATTGAGTGTTGTAATAACATTGATTTTAGCATTCATATTCCTGCATGAGGGATTTACTGCAAAATCCGTTATAGGTTGTATCCTTATCGGAGCAGGAACTTTATTCATGGTGTTGTAGTATTAAGCAGAGAACAGTTAAAGGAGCTTTGCGGTGAAAATACAAGAGTGTTATTACTGACAGAGGGAGAGACACTGATATCATTCTGCACATTAGCGGAACCGGATGATATAAGAAAGCCGGAGTTTGGTCCCTGGATTGGATTTGTTTATACTTTCCCGCAATATAGAGGAAATCGGTATATGGGAAAGCTTCTGGAGCATGCGTATGAGATTGCGAAAGATGAGGGAGTAAAAAAAATATATATCTCCACTGGCGAAACTGGGCTATATGAAAAATATGGCTATACATTTTATCGGATAATGAAAGATATCGAAAACCAAGACTCAAGAGTATATACTATTGATATAGTATAGAATAAATCTGAGTGAAATGACTTTACTGCTAATCTGTGATAAGATAAGACCAGTGGTTTCAATGCGAGGATAAACATAACTTGAAAAACAGAATGGAGTCAGTAGATATGCAAAAGATATTGATAGTGGATGATGAGGAAGTAAATCGTGAACTGCTGCAAGAGATACTGAAAGATGACTATGAGGTGGAAACGGCAGAGGATGGAGAGCAGGCTTTGCATAAGCTGCAGAGCCATTATAATGAGATGGCAGCGGTTTTGCTTGACCTGAAGATGCCCAATATAGATGGTTTTGCGGTTATCATGAAAATGAAAAAGAAAGGATGGGCAAACAGAGTACCGGTACTCATAATAAGTAGTGACCAAACTGTTGAGGCTGAAAATCAATGTTTTGAATTGGGAGTTTCCGATTTTATCCATAAGCCGTTTGAGACTTCTATCGTCAGAAATAGGGTAAAAAATGCTATAGAATTATTTAACTATAAAAATCAACTTGAAAGGAAAGTTGAGGAACAGACAGAGACTCTGAAAAAGCAGTCGGAGATTATTAAAATACAGGCAGAAAAGTTGAGCGAGGCAAAACCCTTTAATAAACTCATGATGGAATATAATGCTGTAATAATGGAAATTGAGACAAAACTTAAAGTGCTGAACGCTGAGTTTTCCGAGGAATATAACAGAAATCCTTTTGAATCCATTAAGAGCAGACTAAAGACGCCGGAGAGCATTTACAAAAAATTGGAGAAAAAGGGCTATCCTGTTACGATAGAAAATATACGTGAGCATATCGCAGATGTGGCTGGCTTAAGAGTTATCTGCTCATTTCCGGATGATATTTACCGTCTGGCAGAATTTTTAACCAAACAAGATGACGTCGTTTTGCTAAAGAAAAAGGACTATATAAAGTCGCCAAAACCGAATGGTTATAGAAGTCTTCATCTTATTTTGAGCGTACCTATATTTCTGCCGGATGAAAAAAAATATATGAAGGCGGAAGTGCAATTCCGTACTATTGCTATGGACTTCTGGGCTAGCCTGGAACATAAATTAAAATATAAAAAGAAAATTGACGATACAGATGAGATTGAACAGCAGTTAAAAGCCTGCGCCGATTCCATAGAGGACCTGGACTATCAGATGCAGGAAATCAGGGATAAAATTGATACACATGCATGCGCGAAGGAAGATTGGAGTATAAGTTTGTGAGGAGGATACGAATTTATGGATCGTAAGTTAATTTGTAGAATATTGTTTATAGCTAACCGCGTTCTTCTGATTTCTGCATTTATTCTTGATGTTATATGTATTCTTATCTTACTGCATATTGTTCCGGTGGGTAAAAATGATAAACTATATCTTTATTTTTCTTTCGGGTTAATTTTTCTTGCAAGTATACTTAATATTGTTAGAATTCGGATTAGGGGTAATAAAGAGAATGGCTGATAGGAGAATTGAAATGAAACATAGAATGATTAGTATATATACAATATTCCTGATACTGACATTGACTGCATGCGGAATAGGTCAGGATAGTGTGGAGAAAAATGAGACGGAAAATTCGGATATAGAATCTGATGAACAATCTGTTGAGCAGACTCCTGAACAAACCATAACTGAAATGCCTGAAACAGAGTCAGAGACGGAATTTAAAGAACCCATATCCCGAACAATAGAGCAATCAGGACTAACAGCTTTTTATGCAGATTCAGATGAAGAAACGGAGCCTTTCGGATTAACTCTTGTCAGCGAAAGCGGAAACAATATTTCCAATCCGGATGACTGGTTCGCAGAAAATCAGTTGTATCTTCCTATGATAAACGGGCCGTTGGCTGAAAGCGCTTTGCAGATTTACAAGGAGCCGGATATTGATTATGATTACTGGGAAGGTTTTGCGGATACGATCTTTTTTGATGAGAATTATGTTTATGAGTGGAGTCCGACAGATATCTGTGTGTATGATAAGGAAACCATGGAGCTGCTATACTATGTGCAGACAGCATCTGCAGCATCTGACACATGGTACATAATGGGGAACTGTGCATATGTTAGAGATGGTATTCTTTATACCTGCAATATTTTCAACGGATATGCCACACCGAATAGTTGCTATCTGATGGCTTATGACCTTGAAGAAGGGGAACTTTTGTGGCGGAGTGAAGACCAGACGTTTAATTCCATGAATTTTATCGTAAAGGGCGATGTAATTATCTGCGGATACGGCTTTACGGCAGAAGACGATTATATTTACCAGATTAGCATGCGTACAGGAAAAACTATTTCCAAAACAGCAGTTGCCAAAATGCCGGATATCCTGGTTGAGCAGGATGGTAAGCTCTATGCCCATACTTACAGTTATGATTATGTATTTGAAATAGAGGAAAAATAATATATTAATTAAAGAGGTATTACAATGGAAAATCTTAATTTTACCAAGATGCAGGATATACAAAAGGAACTGCAGGAAAAGTATAAAGATAAATGGGGCGGTTTATCCCCTGAAAAAGCTCGCAATCAGTTGTTGTGGTTATACTCGGAATTAGGCGAGGTGGGCGATATAATAAAGAAAAACGGTGATACAGAAATAATGAACGATACAGATACCCGCCATCATTTCATTGAAGAAATGTGTGATGTTATGATGTATTTTAATGATGTTATGCTTTGCTATGACATTTCGCCTGATGAATTTGAGAAAGTTTACATAGAGAAGCACAAAGTCAATATGGGGAGATGGTAACTGCTGATTTGTCCGAATGATATGATCCCATAGATTAACATGAAAGGTGTTATAATAATGAATGAAAGATTAATAAACATTATAATAGATTCATTTCCCAAAATTCTTATACCGGGGCTTAAATATACTCTGCCGCTTACATTCATTGCTTTTGCGTTTGCACTTGTGATTGCAACGGTGGTGGCTCTGATTCAGTTTGCCAATGTGGCGGTACTTAAGCAGATATCACGTGTATATATCTGGATTATCAGGGGAACTCCGCTTTTGGTACAGCTCTATGTGG
>JAIDPH010000356.1 GCA_029062885.1 Lachnospiraceae bacterium | reverse complement strand
TCGGCTGTGTATAGAGCCTTCTCTCGATAAACTTCGCATAAGCACGGTTATAATCTACGCTGACGCCATTCGGATGCGCCTCAATCGTCGCACGCATTGCACCTTCTTCTACTACCGCAAGATAAGCAATCTTATCATCCGTATGTGCAATTCCGTATACCGGCGCGATAATCTGTTCCGCGTCCGTAATCATTTCGAAACGGTTCCAGAGGAAAGAACTTGCTGAAGATTCCGTAAAACCAATGTCCCCGCCATAAATCATGGACGAATAGCCGCTGTTGAATCTTCCTTCTTTATCATCCAGATAAATCAATGCTCCGTTACCGTCCGGAATGAACAGATAACCTTCCTTATCATCCATATAAGAAGTTCCCATATAAGGATAAATAGCAATTGTACCAATATAGTACTTATCTCCATCCTCTTTAATGGATTCATCTGCAACTCTTGCCGTCAGACCGTCTTCTAACAAAGACACTTCCAAGGTCATTCCGATTTTATAGGTCTTCCAGTATATTTCAGCTGTAAAACCATCGTCTGTATATTGAATATTCTTCGTTACATCATCATTAAGCAAATCTGCCTGTTTGGTATCATCATTCTGGTTTATCAAGGTAAGTACCAGAGCAGATTTCATTGCTCCAAGCCATGTCGCATTGTTCTTACCGTCATCATAGCTGATAGAGGACTCCATAAAAGCCCCGGTCGCTTTATCCTCTACGACGACTGACAAATCATCCTCATTCAGATACAGGGCAAGGTTGTCATTTTCCGCAATCAGGGAATGTCCGTTAATCTCTCCCGCCGCCTGTACCTTGAGTGTCGTATCCACTCCCGGAATCCATGTATCCGGCAGGAATAACAGGATTAAGTTAAGCGCTAAGAACAGGCTTACTGTTTTTCTGAACTTCTTCGTCCATTTCGTTGTCAATTTAGTTCCCAATCCGATACACCACCTCTCCAAATAGAGACTGAATGAAATCAAATACCTGTGCCCACAGTACATAAATGATGAATGCCAGCAGGCAGGCGATAAAGATTGTAAACAACGTCAGGAATATGATTTTAAAAGTTTCCTTGACCGTATAGTTATTGATTTCCTTAATCGCCAGGAATCCCAATATTGCAATCCACACTACCATGAACAGGTTCCCGAACTCTATGAAGAACACTTCATTATAGGTAAGCACATGGGATAAGATAAACAAAAACGGCATAAACACAACATATGGAGCCATGCTGTAAATGAAGGAGCAGTAAATATGCTTAAACTTACCTTCACCATCATTAATGGTACACATCAGATAATTACATCCGACTACCAAAACCAGCACTATCAGGATAAAACCGATATCCGAAAGGATATCATAGCTTCCTTCCCTGACGTTCTTTAACAGGAATCCGCAAAAATACTTGTTAATAACATAAAATATCATAATGACGAAAAGCAGGATATTCGAACTTAATACGGAAACCCTTCCTTCCCTCTTAATGCCATAACAGCCGTCAATCGGATGTCTCATGTAATAGAACATATAACGAATCTCACTGACAATCCTGATATTTCCAAACCGCTCAAGTGCTTTTCTCGGCGTATCCAGGATATGCTTCTTTTTATCCAGTATGTCGATGACTTTCTTTAAGACAAACAGGATAAAAACAATGACAATGACTGTCGCCAGATTCCGTTTCAGCCAGTTATTCCTGATTTCCCAGAAGGAATCCGAATAACCGTCATAATCCTTTGCAAGCTTGGAATAATGTAAGGAATCGTCATAATTCTCTTCTTTATATAATGCCCTGCCCATCGCCATATTGGCATAATCGAACAGGTTATTCATTTTCAATACTTCTTCAAGCGGCTCCTTACTCTCGGTATATCTTCCTTTCGAGAAGAGGTAAAGCGCCGAATGCAGGTGATTGGTAAACTCTGTCGGCTCATAGACCTGAATCTGTGCTTTGTCGGAATCCAGCACATAAATCTTATTTTCGGTATCGACCTGTATCGCCTCTACCTTCGTGCTAAGACCGATTCTCTGCTGTCCGTCATCGCTTCCGCCGAATACAAATAACAATTCGCCTTCGTTATTGTATTCATATATGTAACCCATCTGGGAAGCCACAAACACATTGTCATGATTTCCGACTGCTACGGCAGCAGGCACCTCCTCGTACCGCTCCACGTTGTCCTTATCAATCATATTGGTGCCGGCAATGTTAAGGCGCTTTAACGTCTCGTATTCCTCGCCTCTTGTTACCGTATAAATCAGTCCTTTTTCATCAATAGCCATATTATCGGGCGTTGCCGGAATATTCGCCTGCATCTTCGCCCTCTGCGCATCCGTCAGAATGGAACGCCATATGATATTCCACAACGAAGGGTCTGTTGCATTTGTTCCGAAATATCCAAGGAATGTTCCGTCATCCACCGGACTGATCTGTGCGATACCGTTTGTATTGGATTCACAGATAACATACATGGTACCCGCTTCATTCACTACGATTTTTATCGGCAGGAAGTCCTGCGTCTCACCGTACATCGCGGCTGTCGGTCTTCCATAGGACTGAATCATTTCCCCATTTTCATCAAAAACAAAAATTTTCCTGGCGTCTCTGTCCGCTACATAGCAGACATGGTTCGCCGTTACATACATACCTTTTGGATTTTCCAGTACATCTTCTCCGAATGTAGCAATCAGGTTTGCGTCCATATCAGATACGACAACCCTTTTATTTCCACTGTCCAAAATGTACATATAACCATCTTTAAGCAGTGTAAAATCCGTCGGTGCAATCAGTGCTTCTTCACCTATCTTGGTGATTGTCTCATAAGGCAGATATGCGGTCTGCGTCTCCGTTACATAGCCATAACCGTCCACGGTATAGGTCTTATACGGTGCATCCGCCCGCGCCGCCATGGTATCAGTCAAAAACCCTATGGCAATGAGAAGTGCTGCCAATGATACCAAAAGCTTTTTCTTTCTTTTATTCATTGCTCTCACCCTCTCATTTCTATTTGATACCGGAATGTGCCATGGTATTCATGACATTCTTCTGTAAGATACAGAAGAGAATCAGGTTCGGTAAAAACATAATTAACGATGCTGCCGCCGATAGACCCTGACCTGCTACGGTATTGGTTGTCGTGGTACTGGTCAATGTATTCATATAAAATGCAAGCGATTTCAGTCCGTCGTCATTGATATAGTAATTCGCAGCTTCCAGATTCGTCCAGACTTGCTGGAATACCAGGATTGCCGCTGTCGCAATGGCGGGCTTAATCAGCGGCAGAATAACCTTCCAATAGATCTGCCATTCTTTCGCGCCATCCATATAAGCCGCTTCTATCAAAGAGTCCGGAACCTGGTCTACGAACTGCTTCACCAAAAACAGTGCAACCGGAAGCGGTATCAGCGGAAGGATTTCCGCCCAGTAGGTATCAATCAGCCCGAGCTTATTGACAACCAGATAACGGGGTATCATAACCGCTACCGGAAC
>JAIDPH010000355.1 GCA_029062885.1 Lachnospiraceae bacterium | reverse complement strand
ACTTCCTGACGTTTCACGACCTTGAGTTCATGCAGTTCTTCCTCGTACTTTCTCAAGCCCTCATAAGTTAAAATATTCTTCTTTTCTTCCATGACAATTCGCCCTTCCTGTCTATATTTTTCTCTTTTTCTTCTGTCGTCTCAACTATAGATGTCGTATTGTCTCATTTGGCATAGTTCTTAAATTTGATATGCCCGATTAACTAATTTATCATAACCACTTTTTACCACAGTGTCAAGGTATTTCCGAGGAGATATATAGGAAACTTCTATACATTTTCGCCTAAAAAATGCTTCCTTTTTTTCTGAAGAAAAGACATCCAGATAAATATCTCCCGCCTTTATCACACGCAGCGGAATATTTCCTGAGTAGCCGAAATCAAGAAAAATCACAGTATTTTGTCCACTTATTCTTCCGTTTCGACTAAGGCTGAATTCCCTTCCGCACTGCACCGTAGCCACCAGCCCATACTCATAATACAGCTCTTCCGTATAATCGGCTATTGCCTCTTCCCATCGGTTCTTATCATATTCATAGTCTGTATACGTATCATCACTGACATAAATGTCATTAATAATGTTACTATCATTACTATTACTGTTGCCATTCAGCTCATACAGGATAGTAAGATGATTGATACGCGGAAGATAGGGTTGTATCATTTCATCGAATTTCTGCATCTGTTCTTCCGGGAAAAGAGAATCTCCAAGTAAAAGTACAACCGTCTCCGGATATGGTTTACGACGTTTCGCAGTAGTTTTTTTCAATAGCTGACTTTTGTCCAACAATTTCCCTGCAAGTGACCATGATATAGACAAAAAAGTATCTTCCTGTCCTGACATCGTCTGCACCTCAGGCTGCATGACCACATCTGTATTCCCTGACTGCATCGTCTTTTCAGCTATTGACGCTCTCATAAGACGAAGTAATTTTTCTTTCTTCCAACCTTTTTGCAAAGCAGGAATCATCACTGTGCTGATATACAGTTCTTCTTCGTCTACATCAAATGACGACAGTCTTACCTTCTGCCAAAAATGCGGTTTAATACAACGGCTGCTGCCTGTAATTGATTCTTCCGTAACAAAATAGATAAGTGAGCTTCTTTCCGTACGATAAAATATTGTTTCGTTTCCCATATGAGAATATACGCTAGAGCTGTTCTATTAATTCCACCAATTCCGAAAATTTTTCCACTGCATTCACCCGTTGCCGCAGCTGTGCAGAATGAGGCATGCCGGCAGTATACCATGACACATGCTTGCGCATCTCACGCACTCCCGTATATTCTCCTTTATACTCAAGCTGCAGTCTTCCATGCCGCAATATCATAGCTTTTCGATCTTCGCTTGTAGGCGGCGGCAGAATTGTTCCATCCTCCAAATAAGCAGCGACCTGTCTGAAAATCCATGGATTTCCTCTGGCTGCACGCCCTATCATAATACCGTCGCAGCCCGTCTGTTTAAGAAGCCTTTCCGCACTCTCGCAGTCTGTAACGTCACCGTTTCCTATTACAGGTATTGATACCATTTCCTTTACGCGTGCTATAATTTCCCAATCAGCCTCACCTGAATAGTACTGCTCTCTGGTCCTGCCATGTACCGCAATAGCCGAGGCGCCGGAACCTTCAATTATTTTTGCCATCTCTACGGCGTTGATATGGTCTTTATCAAAGCCGGTGCGGATTTTTACCGTGACGGGCTTTTTTATTGCCTTTGAAACCGCCGAAACGATTTCACCCGCCAGCTTCGGATTTTTCATAAGGGCGGAGCCTTCGCCGTTATTAACTACCTTCGGCACCGGGCAGCCCATATTTATATCCAGAATGGCAAAAGGAAGTTCTTCAATACGTTTCGCCATTTCACTTATTATTACAGGGTCTGAGCCAAACAACTGCAAGGATACCGGAGCTTCATTCGGGTGCATCTCAAGCAGAGCCTTAGTGTTTTTATTATTATATAAAATTGCTTTGGCGCTTACCATTTCCGTACAGACAAGAGCAGCCCCCTGCTCTTTGCACAGCAAACGAAAAGGCAGGTCTGTTACGCCTGCCATGGGTGCCAGTATCACATTATTTTCAAGCTCAACATTCCCTATTGTCAGCTTTCCCAAACCAATACCCATGTCCTTTCCTCAACCTGCGAATTTGTGCCCTCAAGCACAAATTTGCATGTGAAAAATTTATTTTTCACATTATATACCTATCCCTTCTCTTCCAGCTCTTCGTGCAAAATAAATACCCGATAATACAAGCTCAAAGCTTCAAACATCTCCTGTCTGTTTCTGCGTATCTCATTCACCATAAGACCGCTGCTTACCTCATCATATAGTAAATCATTCTCGTCAGCATCCGTCTCGAGAGAAACGCTTCCGTCTTCCTCAAATACGACAGTGAAAATGCCCCCTACTTCTTCGGTAAAAAGTACGCAGATTATGTGTAGTTCTTCTTTGATGGAATCCGGAATATTTGCAAACTGCTCATTAAAATAATATTTCTGCTCGTAAGCATTTGCACCACAAAGTACTATGCGCTCTTCCATACGATATTTATGCTCCTTTTTTATGTCTGTTTTGATTTACAATTCTTTTCCCATACAGAGAGATTCCGGCATATCTACATATGCACCGTAATTAGGAATTTGCTTAAATCCTAATTTTGAATATACATGACAGGACTCCGCTAAAAGTTCTCCTGTTTCCAAAATCATTTTCTTATATCCCAGTTCCTTCGCCCACTCTATTAGTTTAGAAACCAGCTCCGTTCCTATGCCCTTTCCCTGTTCAGTTGGTATGACAAATACTCTTTTTAGCTCTATCGTATTTTCATCATAAGGACGTATCGAACCGCCACCAATCGGATTATTGTCTCGATAAACAACTATCGCTTCATTTATTTTATCAATTAGGTTATATTGAGCGTACTTATCTCGTTTAATTATTTTTCCAACTCGCAAATCTAAGTCCTCGTCAAGTAACCTGCAATTTTCTATAAAATCCTTGTTATTCCCATCGCATCTTGAAAATACAATTTCGCTCATCTTTATCTTATCTCCTAAAAATACTGATTGAGCAATTAGCATATTTCTTTTTGAGCTATGATCAGTCCGTGTTCACTATAACCCAAATTGCTCCTTATGTCACATAAACTCAAATGAATATCCATAAACGCTTTAAAATCTTTTTCGTTCATATGTTCAACTATATCTCTATATACAAAAATAGGTCCGTCCGCTGCAACATGATGAAGCAATTTTAAACTATACTTTTTTAAATCTTCTTCTATCATCTCCGGAGTTGTGGCGTAAAATAAAGTACTATCCTCTATATGTCCCTCTTTCATATAATTTACCAGAAAAGAAAAATTGTCTTTCAATTCTTCAAAATGGGCCATATAATTCGCACAACGATTTATATACGCAATTATGTATATTCCGCCATTTTTTAGCACTCGTAATGTTTCAGATAACGATTTCTTCCTGTCTGTTTCATCACATAAATGATAATAAGAACCTAAATTTAATACGACATCAAAGCTATTATCATGAAATCTTGACAAATCTAAAAC
>JAIDPH010000354.1 GCA_029062885.1 Lachnospiraceae bacterium | reverse complement strand
ATAAACCTTTGTATACCCGTGTTATTTCTTATTTTACGGGAATGTTTTTCATTGATAACATTCATTATGTGGATGAAGATACGGATATTGGAGAACGTAAACTTACTTTCACGCTCCATGACCCGTTCTATGGAGGAGAGAAATTTGCTCCGGCTATCATTGGAAACGGAACTAAACACAAATACTTACTTTATTTTGATAATAAATTTCCTTGGTTCCATCAGAATTTTCTGACGCTGAATCTTGGAGAATCTTATACTGTGAACCGTGGCGTGGATGTGTTTGAGACGATGACTACTTCTCAGGGAAGCTATGTGCTTGGTACAGTGAGCTATCCTACGGGTCATGTTGAGCAAAGCGCTGACGATCTGCATACGGCTACATATGCGGCAGGTTCTTTGGAACTGAGCGAGATGTATGCTGCGCGGTTTACGGATGACTACACCAATACGATTACAAATAAAGGAAACATGTCGAAATTGGGATTTTCTTTTGTAATCGGCATTATATCGACTATACTTGCCTATGTTCTGGGTCTGCCTATCGGACTTCTGATGGCCAGATTCAAAGACGGCATTTTAGATAAAATCGGAACTGTATATATTGTATTTATAATTGCGACTCCTTCGCTTGCATATATTTTCCTGTTTAAGGCGATCGGCGGAAACATATTCAAATTGCCGACATTGTTCAATATGGATTCGGCTAGCAAACTCATGTATGTATTGCCTATCATATCGCTGGCGCTGCCTAGCATTGCCAATCTGATGAAATGGATGCGGCGATACATGATTGACCAGATGAACAGCGATTATGTTAAATTTGCCAGATCCGGAGGTCTTAGCGAGACGGAAATCTTTGCGAAGCATATCTGGAAAAATGCAGCGATTCCGATTGTCCATGGTATTCCGGGAAGCATCCTTTTCGCTATGACGGGTGCAATCATTACGGAGCGTGTATATCTGGTTCCGGGTGCAGGTAATCTGCTTACTCAGGCTATCAATAAGTATGATAACGGCGTAATTGTCGGAGTTGCCCTGTTCTATGCGATATTGACGGTAGTTTCCATTATTCTGGGAGATATTCTGATGGCCAGTGTAGACCCGAGAATCTCATTTACATCAAAAGGCAGGTGATAGGAATGTATGAAGAATTGAAAAATAAGACTGGTTTAAATAAAGAAGAATTGTTCAGTCAGGTGAAGCATAGTGATACTGAATCGGAAAAAATAGCGGCTCCGCGGTATTCCTATTGGAAGTCGGTATTCCGTGTGTTTTTCACGAACAAAGTTAACATTGTTATCTTGAGTATCATGCTGTTTGTGATCGCATTCTCATATATATATCCTGCAGTGACGAATTATGATCAGCATGCCAATCTACTGGATACTTCGACATATCATTTATCTCCTGGTGATGCGATGAAACATTTTGGACCTGGGCTCAAATGGATACTTGGTTCAGGGGCTGCCGGAGAGCCTACGTTTGAAGCTGTCTGGTACGGTGCGAAAATCTCGATTTCGCTGGCGTTCATCTGTGCTGC
Source organism: Lachnospiraceae bacterium (assembly GCA_029062885.1). Lineage (GTDB taxonomy): Bacteria > Bacillota > Clostridia > Lachnospirales > Lachnospiraceae > UBA3282. Next base: position 5,129 of record JAIDPH010000354.1, on the reverse strand, counting down.
CATAAACATGACCATCGGCGTATTGCTTGGCGCTGTCTGGGGATTTTCCAAAAAAGTGGACGTGATTATGACAGAGGTTTACAACATTATCGGAAACGTACCCATGCTTTTGATCATAGCGGTGCTTTCCATGTTGTTCTCGCCTTCTTTCTGGACTATGGTTCTTGCACTTACCATAGTCGGATGGCTGGGTATCGCTTATTTTATCCGTACGCAGGTATTGATTATCCGTGACAGGGAATATAATCTGGCATCCAGATGTCTGGGTACTTCCACGGTAAAGATTGCCTTGAAGAATATCTTGCCTTTTATGACCTCCATAATTGTAACTTTACTTGCAACGGAACTTCCGTCATATATTTCCTATGAAGTGTTCTTAGCCTACATAGGATTGGGCATGAGTGAGATGTCCCTCGGGCGTATGATTTATGCGGCTGAAGCGGCCATGCTGACACCGGGCTGGGAATTGGAATTCTGGGGTCCTGTAGCAGTAGTTGCCATCATCACGATTGTGCTGTATGTGGTGGGACAGAATCTGGGTGATGCATCAGATCCCCGAACGCATATGTAGGAGGTTAGAGCATGGAAAATAAAAAAGTATTGTTATCTGTCAAGGATCTGGATGTAAAATTCCGTGTCCGCGGGCGTACCTTGAAGGCTATTCGGGGGATATCACTTGATATATATGAGAATGAGTCCATTGCCATTGTAGGCGAGTCTGGGTCCGGTAAATCCGTTTTTACCAAAACTTTTGCCGGAATGCTGGATTCCAATGGATATGTCAGTAACGGACATATTGTATTCCATGACGACGAACTTGCGGATACACGTGCACAGTTGAATGACAGTGCGCGTCACAGTATAGCTTCTATTAAGGAAAAATTGGATGCTTTTTCGAAGCTGGAGCCGGGCGCTTTAGTATATCGTGATATCCTTGCCTTGGAAGCAGAGAAAAGGGATCGTTATGAAATCAGTGAAGAAGAGAAAGCGGCTCAGGAAAAAGAACTAAAAGAGCTTAAGTTCCAGCGGACAGAGGTTTATAACCATAAGACAGCGCTGGATCGCTCCAGAGACAAGGAAGAGCTCAAGAAAGCTCAGGAAACAATTGCTAAACTTGATACACAGATTAAAGAACTGGAAGCAAAGCATAAAGAGGAAATCCGCAAGAAAAAAGAAGCTGCTGAACATGATACGAAGTATAATGAGCAGTATGCCAAACGTGAAGCGGAACTTAAGCAGAAATATGACAAGCTTATTCATGAAGAACTCTCTAAAGGTGTTTCAGAACGAAATGATAAACTGGCGAAAGAGATATATCTGTCTGTTGCCAGAGGCGATTTAATACGCCGCAGAAAAATAATGAAAAAACTGATGGAATCCTTTAAAGAGGCAATGAAACTTGGAATCGATTGGAATGATGAGGCACAGCATAACAGTATTTACGACGGAATTGCGCCAAGGGTAAAATATGTCAGTGAAACAAGCAGCGAATTGGTTGGATACTGTATCCTGGATTTAGCGTACATGCAGTTTCCCAAGGACTGGGCTCAGGTTCGTGGAAAGAAAATCGCTACTGTTTTTCAGGATCCCATGACGTCCTTAAACCCTATTATTACGATTGGAAAACAGATTTCTTCCATTATTATGAAACATCAGAACTGTCCGGAAGCGCAGGCAAGAGCTCAGGCTTTAGAGCTTATGCATAAAGTAGGCATTCCGAATCCGGCTGCGCGTTATGATGATTATCCTTTCCAGTATTCAGGCGGTATGCGCCAGCGTATTGTTATTGCTATTGCGCTTTCCTGCCAGCCGAAGATTTTGATTTGTGATGAGCCGACTACTGCGCTGGATGTAACCATACAGGCACAGATTTTACAGCTTATCAAGGATTTGCAGAAGGAATTTAATTATACGATTGTCTTTATCACGCATGACCTCGGAGTTGTGGCAAATATTGCCGACAGAGTGGCGGTTGTTTACGGAGGACAGATCGTAGAGCTGGGAACGGTAGAGGATATATTCTATGATCCGCGCCATCCTTATACATGGGCGTTATTGTCCTCGCTGCCTCAGTTGGCGGAGCGTAATACCGAACTGTATTCCATTACCGGTACGCCTCCTTCACTCTATAATGAAATTACGGGAGATGCTTTTGCACCCCGAAATCCATATTGCATGAAAATAGATACACTGTTGGAGCCGCCGATGTTTTCGGTCAGCGATACGCATTTTGCCAAGACATGGCTTTTGGATCCCGATGCTCCGAAAATTGAGAAACCGGAGATAATCCATGGTCTTCATGAGCGGCTATTGCATGCATACAATATTCAGGAGGTGTGATTGTGTCAAATACAAATACAAATTCAAAATCAAATACCGCGACTTCTTTTCCTGAACACGGACCTCTTGATGAAAACGGAAAGGAAATCCTGCTGTCGGTTAAGAACGTTGATATTACTTTCGGAAAAAAAGATAATGCAGTCAAAGCCGTACAGAATGCTTCCTTTGATATTTACAAAGGAGAAACTTTTTCCCTGGTAGGAGAATCCGGTTCGGGAAAGACTACCGTGGGACGGGCTGTAATTCGAGTTAATCCTCTGGCGGGCGGTGAAATCCTGTATAAAGGTGTCCGAATTTCAGGGAAAATTCCCCGTGCGCTGGACCGTAAGGTAATTCGTAATATTCAGATGGTGTTTCAGGATCCGGCCGCTTCTTTGAATGACAGAGCGACGGTAGATTATATTATTTCCGAAGGACTGTACAATTTCCATCTCTATACGAGCAAAGCGGACCGTCAGCAAAAGGTGGAAAAAATGATTAGCGAAGTAGGACTTCTGCCGGAGCATCTGACCAGATATCCTCATGAATTTTCCGGTGGACAGCGTCAGCGTATCGGTATCGCACGCGCTATGGTTATGGAGCCGGAACTGGTAGTGGCGGACGAGCCTATTTCAGCACTGGATGTGTCTATTCGTGCACAGGTACTGAACCTGATGAAGAAATTCCAGCGTGAAAAAGGGATTACATATCTCTTTATTGCCCATGACCTTTCCGTTGTACGGTTTATCTCTGACCGTATCGGTGTTATTTATAAGGGAAAAATCGTAGAGATTGCAGAGTCCGAGGAACTTTTTAACTTCCCGCTGCATCCTTATACACATTCCCTGATTTCGGCTATTCCGATTCCGGATCCTAAACTGGAGAAAAATAAGGTGCTCTATACTTATGATTCTTCTATTCATGATTACAGTAATGAAGAGCCGGAGCTTGTCAACATCGGTCATGACCATTATGTATATGGCAGTAAAAAAGAGATTGAAGAATATAAAGCTATCAGAGATAAGGGAGAGCCTGTTAAGTCCATTACCATTGATTTTTCCGGTTCTAAGGGTATTAACAGTGTGCAGGAAACGACAGCCTCAGAAGATGAAATTCAACTTCCGCCTATTCATGATACCGGCAGTTTCCTCTATAAGCTTTTATCTTTCTTCCTGCCGATACTGGGATTGATTGCAGCCTTTATCTTCAAGCGCATCAATCATATCCGCAACTACAAGGCATGTAAGGGTGGAGCTATAGCCGGACTGATTACTTTTGGCGTGATTGTTGTGTTATTCCTGCTGTTGATTGTATTGGCGGTGGTGTGACATAGGTAGGTTTGCATTTGTCTATGAGTTAAGATAAATAGGAGATTTGATTTGAAGGAAACCAGAACCGGAGGTAAGGGAAGAGACCTTCCTCATCCGAAACCGGTAGAAAAGATTGATCTTTCGGATAAACACAAGCGGTTGAGATTGATTCTGACAGCTGTATTTCTGATAGTGGGAGCTTTTTTCATAGCTTTCGGCGTAGCGAACCTGTCATCAAAAGATGCCGGATGGACCGAAATTGAAGTCAGCTCTTCCGAATTAAACTGCAGTGAGGATTTTGTGTTTTTGTATCGCCTGGGAGAGGGCGATACTTCAGCTACGGCAGAGAATAAGGCGCTTACTGCATGCTATACCGAAGCCTCAGAGTATGCTTTCAGGATGTTTACAAATGATGTAGAATATGAGAATGTCAATAATATGTACTACATCAGCAGACATCCTAATGAGGAAATGGTGGTAGACGATGTTTTATATAAGGCATTTTTACTGATAAAACAGTCAGGAGACCGAAAGATTTATCTGGCGCCTGTATATGAGCAATATGACGGCCTATTCTACTGTACTGAAGAATATCAGGCAGCGGAGTATGATCCCCGCATGAATCAGGAAGTGGCGGATTATTATAAGGTGGTAGCCGGATTTGCCAATGATGCACAGATGATAGATTTGGAGCTGCTGGGGGAGAACAGGATTTGTCTACGGGTAGCTTCCGAGTATCTGGATTTTGCTTCTGAGAATGAAATTGCAAGCTTTATTGATTTTTATTGGATGAAAAATGCCTTTATTGCGGATTATCTGGCGGAGGAAATGCTTTCCGCAGGATTTTCCCGTGGCTGTATTTCAAGTGTTGACGGATTTACCAGAAATCTGGATAGCAGCGCAGAGTACTATGCTTATACTTTTTATGATAAATCAGGTTCTGTGATTTATCCTGTAGCAAGCATACAGTACAAAGGACCGCTTGGTATAGTATATCTTCACGATTATGCACTGAACAGTGACCAGCCATATTATTATGCATATTCAGACGGAGAGATACGCACACCGTATCTTGATACGAATGACGGCTTGTGCAGGAGCGCTGTCAGTGATTTGGTATGCTATGGTAAGGAATTAAGCTGTAGTGAGATTCTGCTGAAAATGACGCCTGTTTATATTACGGATAGTTTTCATAAAGATGATTTGCCAAAATTGGCGGAAGAGGGAATTTTTGCTCTTTTTTGTGAAAACAGACAAATCTGTTATAACGATGCTGATTTGATTCTGACCGAACTGTATAGTGATGGAAATGTGCAATATGAAGCAGTTTTGATAAAATAGCGGTTTTTAAATAACAATAAATTTTAACTTTTTTAGTATTTGAGGTTGAAAAAAGGAAATTTATAGTATAAACTAAATAGGAATTATATTTGTGAAAATTTAGGAGGATTATTTTATGATATCGGCAGGCGATTTCAGGAATGGCATTACCATTGAATT
>JAIDPH010000353.1 GCA_029062885.1 Lachnospiraceae bacterium | reverse complement strand
CAAAGCCTTGACATTTGTGCAGTTCGCGAATTTCTTGATTATCCCGAAACATTTAAAATGGAGGAAGGTATCCCCATAACTCCGGACCTGAATATTCCTTATCAGATTGAGCTTAAGGATGTTTCCTTCCGTTATCCGGAGGCATTAGAGAACACACTTTCTCATATTAATCTGACGATTAGACCGGGAGAGAAATTAGCAATTGTTGGTCTGAATGGTGCCGGGAAAACAACACTCATTAAACTTATATGTGGATTTCTGGATCCCACGGAAGGAAAAGTATTATTAAATAATACGGACATCAGAACATACAATAGGCGGGAATATTATCGTCTTTTTTCCGCAGTATTCCAAGATTTTTCGGTTCTTGATGTGACAATTGCCGAAAACATCGCGCAGACTGATGAGAATATAAATAGTGAACTGATGGAGCAATGTATCAGTCAGGCAGGGCTGACAAAGAAAATAGACAGTCTGCCAGACGGTGTTAAGACGCATATAGGCGGGGTGTTTGAAGATGGGATTAATCTGTCGGGAGGAGAATTACAGCGGTTGATGCTTGCGCGGGCTCTGTATAAAAACGCTCCGATTATCATTCTGGATGAACCGACCTCTGCACTCGATCCAATTGCTGAGAGTGAAATATATAATAAATATAATGAGCTTACGGATGGTCGCTTGGCTGTTTTTATTTCTCATCGTCTTGCATCCACCAGATTTTGCGACCGTATTATATTGATTGCAGAAGGGCGTATAGATGAAGAGGGGACACACGATGAATTAATTGCCCAAAATGGACATTATGCGGATCTCTTTGAGATTCAAAGCAGATATTATCGCGAAGGAGGAGTGTAAAATTGAATAAGGATATTTCAAATAAATCCCATATTTCTTTTAAGGAAACAGTGCAGCTTTCTTTACGAGGAATCAGAGTCTGGTGGAGAGAAAATCCCAAGTTGCTGATATCCGTACTGATATGTGGGTGTGTGGATACCACGACGCCTTATGTAAATATTTGGCTATTGGCTCGTCTTATCGACGAGATTGCGGGAGGGCATAATTCGCAGATACTAACGGCATACGCATTAACATTGCTGGGTGCAAATGCAATACTTTCATTGCTCTGTGCAGGATTGACCAGATGGAAGAATGTTCAGATGGCTTGTCTTTGGCATACTCAGAATAAAGTATTTATTGAAAAACTGCTTTCTATGGATTTTTCGGATATGAATGACGGACATGTACAGGAACTTCGTTCCCGGATATGGCAGAATACAGATTCTGGAGGCTGGGGGCTATATAAGCTTATATATAGTTTTGATGCGATTATTAAGTCTGTTATTTCCATCATCAGCGCAATTATGTTAACTGCGTCACTATTCATATTACCGGTTACAGCAGAAAGCGGAGGGCTAACAATACTCAATCATCCTATTTTTATTTTGCTTATTATTGCGGTTATGTTTGTCGTAACGTTTGTTGCACCTTTATTATCTGTCAAGGCAGGCTCATACTGGGTAAAATATGCAGATGAAAACCAATTGGGGAACCGACTTTTCGGATTTTGGCTCGGAAGTCTCGGAAATGACCGTTCAAAGGCACTGGATGTACGTATCTATCGACAGGATATCCTGAGTAGAAACAATTTGAAAAAATATAATCCATTTGTTCCCTCCTCAAAGCTGGCCAAAGCATCAAGAGGACCTATGGGAGGATGGCAGGCCTTATCCGGAGCTGTATCACAGATATTTGTAGGAGTCGCATATATATTTGTGTGTCTGAAAGCGCTGGGAGGAGCTTTTGGTGTGGGGCGGATTGTGCAATATGTGAGTGCAATTATTGCATTATCCAGCGGTCTGTCTATGTTAATAAAGACTTTAGGTGATTTAAGGAATAATACATCTTTTTTACGTACTGTGTTTGAATTTATAGACATACCGAACCAAATGGAACAGGGTGATATGACTGTTAGTCAAAACAGCGGTAAAGTTAATGAAATTGAATTTCGCAATGTCTCTTTTAAATATCCCGGTCAGGAGAATTATGCACTTCGTAATGTATCTTTGACATTCCAAGCAGGGCAGAGGCTGGCTGTAGTGGGTATGAACGGAAGTGGGAAGACTACTTTTATCAAGCTGCTGTGCAGGCTGTATGATCCGACCGAAGGAGAGATACTGCTAAATGGAGTTGATATACGAAAATACAATTATCAAGAGTATTTGAATTTGTTTTCAGTCGTGTTTCAGGACTTCAAGCTGCTTTCATTTGAACTTGGGCAAAATGTTGCCGGTAGTATGAACGTAGACCTGGACAAAGCGAATAAGTGCCTTCGTGATGCAGGCTTCGGAATACGTCTTGACAAGCTTTACGCTGGGCTTTCTACGGTCATTTATAAGGACTTTGATGAAAAAGGTGTTGACATTTCCGGGGGTGAGGCTCAGAAGATTGCGCTGGCCAGAGCTTTATATAAAGATGCGCCGTTTATTATACTTGATGAGCCTACGGCAGCGCTTGATCCGATCGCGGAGTTTGAGGTATATAGCAGAATGAACCAAATGATTGGGGAGAAGTCGGCTATATTCATCTCACATCGATTATCTTCCTGC
>JAIDPH010000352.1 GCA_029062885.1 Lachnospiraceae bacterium | reverse complement strand
AGGTCTAATATTTTTTTTATTCTGTTGTAGCGAAAACCAAATTTTGATTTTTAGGTAAATTGGTGGTCGCTATGACAATTTCATCACTCGAACTCAATCGTCCCCGGCGGCTTACTGGTGCAATCGTACAATACCCGATTGACCCCCTTAACTTCATTCACAATCCTATTTGCCACCTTCCCCAGCACATCCCAAGGAATCTGTGCGCAGTCGGCAGTCATGAAATCACTCGTACATACGGCGCGAAGCGCCACTGCGTAATCGTATGTCCTTTCGTCACCCATAACACCAACCGAACGCATATTAGTAAGCGCTGCAAAGTATTGTCCTAACTGCTTGTCTATACCGGCTTTAGCAATCTCCTCACGATAGATATAATCAGCGTCTTGAACTATATGAACTTTCTCCGCTGTTACTTCTCCAATGATACGGATGCCCAGTCCCGGTCCCGGGAACGGCTGGCGGTATACCAGATTTTCCGGAATTCCCAATTCCAGACCTGCTTTTCTTACCTCATCTTTGAACAGCATGCGCAACGGTTCAATGATTTCCTTGAAGTCAACATAGTCAGGCAGCCCACCAACGTTATGATGTGACTTTATGGTTGCGCTTTTTCCAAGACCGCTTTCAATCACATCCGGATAAATTGTGCCCTGCACCAGAAAGTCTACTGCACCGATTTTTTTCGCTTCCTCTTCAAAAACACGTATGAACTCTTCTCCAATAATCTTCCGTTTCTGTTCCGGTTCCGTAACGCCTGCAAGTTTCTGATAAAATCTTTCCTGCGCATTTATGCGGATGAAGTTCAGGTCATACGGTCCGTTCGGTCCAAATACCTCCTCCACTTCGTCGCCTTCGCTTTTACGAAGCAGACCATGGTCTACGAAAACGCAGGTCAGCTGTTTTCCTACCGTTTTTGCAAGCATAACTGCCGCCACGGAAGAATCCACGCCGCCTGAAAGTGCGCACAATACTTTTCCGCCGCCAACTCTGTCACGGATTGATTGAATCGTTGTTTCTACGAAAGAATCCATTTTCCAGTCACCGCTGCATCCGCATATATCCATTACGAAATTACGTAGTATTGTCACACCCTCTGCAGTATGTACCACCTCAGGGTGGAACTGAACGGCATACAGCTTTTTCTCAGGGCATTCCATGCCAGCAGCAGGGCAAACCGGTGTATGTGCTGTAATCTGAAAATTTTCAGGTATCTTTTCAATATAATCCGTATGGCTCATCCAGCATATTGTTTTCTGTGATACTCCACGAAACAGAGAAGCTCCCGTATTAATTTCAACTTCTGTCTTTCCGTATTCGCTGACAGGCGCTGTTGTGACTTTGCCCCCAAGCAAGTGTGCCATCAATTGTGAGCCGTAGCAGATGCCCAGAATCGGAATCCCCATTTCAAATATCTCTTTATCACAGGTAGCAGAATCTTCCGCATATACGCTGTTGGGTCCTCCGGTAAAAATAATGCCTTTTGGATTCATCTGCCTGATTTTTTCAAGGCTGATATTATGTGGATGAACTTCGCAGTAGACATTGCACTCTCTGACCCTTCTTGCAATCAGCTGATTATACTGCCCGCCAAAGTCCAACACTATAACCATTTCTCTTTCCATGTTTATACCCGTATTCCTTTCTCTGTTTGTGGATTTCCTTGTTGCATTTATTATAAATGTAATAAGATGCCTTGTCAAAATATATTATTCGCTAATGTCTGCTGCCAACAATTCATCATTCACATGGTAAAACAAAAAGGCAATAACGGGAGGCAAACTCCCGTTGCTATTACCCCTCTTAATAATGAATATTAACTTTAGTATTTACTAAAATTATACATGCATGTGCAGATATTTTTCTCTTGTTGCAAGTCCCCCGCGGATATGTCGTTCTGACTTATTAACGTCAAGTACTTTTCTCGCCTCTGATGCCAAAGCAGGATTTATCTGCGATAGGCGGTCTGTTACGTCTTTATGTACCGTACTCTTACTAATCCCGAACTGCTTAGCCGTCTGTCTGACTGTAGCGTTGTTCTCGATAATATAATTAGCAATACTGATTGCTCTTTCCTCAATATACTCTTTCAAAAAATCCCCTCAGAAATACTTTTTTACATTGTATGAAGTATTCTGAGGGGTTATGACTGTTTACTTTCTTAATCCAACCTTACGACCTGATTTTTTCCGGCGGCCTTTGCCATATAAAGGGCTTTGTCTACTCTGTTATAAAGCGTGTCGGAAGTTTCATCCTTTGCCTGTGTTACTCCGATACTGACTGTCTGGCATCCGGCAGTTTCATAAGATACCGAGGAAAACTTCAGGCGGATTTTTTCTGCGAGGGCTTCTGCATCATCTGCATTACTGTCCGACAGCAATACCATAAATTCTTCGCCGCCCCAACGACCGAGGGAGGAGAATTGTACTCCTTCCATAGTATCCCTGAGGACATCGGCCAGTGCCTGAATTACGTGGTCTCCTTCTTTGTGCCCATATATATCATTTACCTTTTTAAAATTATCAATATCCAGCATAATCAGGGAAATATCACTGCTTATCTCCTGATTTTTACGTTTATCCAACGCACTGCGGATTTTTCTCTCAATCTCTGCACGATTATAAAGCCTCGTTAATCCATCCGTAACAGAGCTTAAAGCAAGCTTCTTATTCATTTCCTCTAACTCTGCTGTTGACGCCTCAATAAAGGAAACAAAACGTCTGATAATAGGTATCTTTTCATTATTGTCTTTGTCAATCTGCGCTCTGGCAATATTAACTTTTTTGCCATCCTTCGGCATATCTCCTTCACGCATGGCAACAATTACAAGAGTCACATTGAAATTGAGCATATCGTCGTTCATACGCAAAAACTCGCCATGCGTATAAAAACCTGTTGTAGGTGCAACGTCGTTAAACAAAATCGTCTCGCCACTTATATTATCATTTCCCCAGAATGCTCTTCTGGCAGCACATGAAAAAGTCTGTATAACTTCCGGACAAAAGTCTGCTATCTTCTGTCCATCCTCCCTGATACTGGCAAGAATTGTTTCCGGGTCGCCATAGGCCAGCCTGACAATTGCATCTTCCTGCATATCAGAGGACATCACAAGAGAATCGTCATCATTAACCGACAGAGGACAGCGCAGAATATCGACATCGCCATGTTCCAGGAAAAGCGGGAATTCCAGTGTATTAGAGAAAAACTTGTCATTTTTATTAATATTTAAGAATCTGCGGTAAACATCCAATGCTGGTTTGCCGTCCAATTCATATAAAATTTCTCTGTCCGCTTTTGTTACCCTGAATTTTCTTTTTAACGGCTTCCAACCTGAAATAAAGGTGCTGTATGTATGAAAATCCGTTCCGCCCAACATCAGGAAAACGATGCCATGCTCTAATAAACCGTTTCCTTTGGAAAACACGACAGCCGTCTCATCATCCATATCGGGATTAAACGCGCCTCCGCCAAACACCTGAATATCCTTTCGCAAACCGCTCATTTCATTGCAAAACTCCATCATGGACATATCCATGATAGTAGCATGCATTTCCACTGCCTGAACCCATGGATTTTCATCGCAGCATTTTTTCAGCTCCGCAACATCCTGAGCCGCATTTTCCTCTGAAAATGGAAACTGCAGAATTTTCGCTTGAGTGGTCTCATATTCAAAAATGGTACAAGTCAAAATAATTTTGGTGTCCGACAACGCCCCATCCATAATATTGGCATTAGTTGTACAACCCAAATACAGAGCATCCGGCATTTCTTCATCCAGGCAATCGCAAATATGCCTGATATGTTCGAACTCCATATCCTCCGAATATATTCTGAATATGGTCACATAACCCGAATGAGAAGTCCGCCATTGCTTTATCTCATTCAGCTTTTCGAGAAATCCCTTATCATCTTTATATAGAATTTGAAATTGTTTCATTTTTTTCTCCTTCTTACTTATTCATAAATTCTTTTACTATATATTATAAATGATAATTATTATTTTGGCAAATTTCTATATAACAATAACAAAGCCACCTCTGAATACCTTTTATATTCTAAGAGATGGCCTTCGCAATAAATTTGCGTATGAAAAATCTATTTTTCGAACTACAATCTATCAGCTATTTTGAAATAATTAACACCAAGCTGATATCTAATCTGCAATCTCATTGCACAATCAGTCACTACAAACAACGCAGCAACTACAATAGCCTGCACAACAGGCGTTCCAAGCAAATCGCCGCAAAAACGGAATAATACAAAATAAAAAACAATAAATGAAACCGGAACTGAAAAGGTAATCCTAATTATAAAATCACATATATAATATAAAAGTGCCTCAGTCTTTTTCTCACATACAAGTCTAAAGATTAAAATAAGCAGCATATTGGCAATCAAAAAAGCCGCAAGAAAAATTGCTCTCTTTAAATCCAAATAATAGTTATGAAAAACAGACTCCATAATGTCAGAAATATAAATTTCATTTGATATGGTAATATACATAATTGACGCTATCGCCGCATAAACTATTAAACAGAAGGCTCGGAAGATATAACGAATCGGCTTATATTTATACATATAAAAAACCTCCATTTATATGAATACTACCATGTATATCCATTATAGCACAAACATGAAAAACAACACAACATAAGCTTTCTTCAAATCCCGGTTGACAAGTAAATAAACGCTTCCCATTGCAAACCCCAAAGCTATCCCTAATACACCCGTCAGCAGATTCTTAGTAAAAATATGTGCAAGCCCCCAAGTCAGACCGCAGATTATTCCTCCATAAGGGATGGTTTCTTTCTGAAACCATACTTCGCACGCCTTCTGCCCGAATACAATGATCAGCAGGAAAAGCATCGTTTCAAAAGCATAATATATGTACTGAAAGGCAAAAAGTACAAATCCCTTATTAACATACTCCAAATACACTTTGAACCCATCCCATGCTATATAATCACCGATAAAAGCAAGCAGAATAAACAAAACACATAATCCCAGCTGCCATAATCTTATCGCCTTTCCTTTTTCCAGAAGTGGAAAATCGTACTTTTTATCAGATTTCCGAATCAGAACAAAAGCAAATACTCCCCATGTAATGCAAGTCAGAATCCAATGTATAATAACCTGTGTATTTGACCAGTCCTGCATAGGCGCTCCATATAATACAGGCTCCAGTAAATAAGCGTACAGCACTTCCATGCCAAGCCCTGCAAAAGCGCATAATCCAAGCGACAGATAATCCCATCCCGTGATCTTCTCTTTTCTGTTTTCTTTCTTTTCTTTCATGATTTTCGTTTCCTTTCTACTCTATTTCTGATGTTCTTTTATCTCCTTCAATGCCTGATTGGCAGCTTTAATTTCATGAAAAACCGCTGCATAATAAATAATGACTCCTATGGCATACGGAATCGTAAAAGACAGAAACATATCCCGATAAGCATCTTTATGAAGCTCATTGAACCTGCCGCCTATCCATGTTATCAACATAACAACTCCAATCAGCAATATATACTGCCCCAGAATAACAACTAACAGCGGATATTTCTGAAAACGATAGTACTGCGACAATACGAAAGTTGCCAAAATGGAAAGTCCAAACATGATCAGTATGTTTTCCTGATAGTTGCCGAAAACCCCTTGTACTATATATTCCAATAAAATTTTACCAAGCAGCAGTAATGTAAATACTATACATACAACACTCCAAAAATTCTGTCTGTTAATGATTTTCATAGCACACCTCCCGAATATGATGCAAAGCGTCCAAAAAGGATTTCTTATACGTTCTGTTTAAAATCAAAATCTCGCCGTTATCCATTACCAGTCTCAGCCTCATATTCAAATCCGCTTTAACCTGATTCACTTTATAAAGATTGACGGCAGTTGATTTCCCGATTCGTACAAAACCACTGTTTTCAAAGCATTCCAGAAAATGTTGAAGACTGTAATCCAACTGGTAAACTTCTTTTTCCTGATATGCAAAAAGTTTTCTGTCTACCACTTCCAGATAGTAGATACTCTCCGGATGAAGCTTATAAATGTCATTTTCCTTCTTTCCGGTTATGCTTTGGAATGCATCAAAAAAATCACGTATTGTTTTTATCTTTTCGGACTCTTCCCTGAAATGCACTTCTACATAATCTTCTTTTAGGGAAGGGTTCTTTTGGTATTGTATTTTCATATGAAGTTCTGGTCCTTTATTTATTTTTGAGTTTATTCTTATACTATATTTCTTATTGGATTTTGGTGCAAGATGGTAGTGCTTGAGTTGCGAATGGGAGGGACTAAGCTACGCACTTCAACCGTATATTAGTGGTGAATTACTGTGCATGTCATCCATGTATAAACAAAAGTGCGCATGATGCTTTTTTCATCTAACACCATGCGCATTTTTTACAGGATTACCTCATTTAATAATACATTCTTATAAAAGAAAAATCTACTATTTATTTATATTACTTTTCTGTATATCCACAATCAATAACTATCTTTTCCAACAAAAAACATTATCGTTAACCTAACTGACTAACTGTATTTTTGTTTCATCGTCCAACCAGTTTTTCTTCTATTTCACGTTCCATCGCCTTAAGTTCTGGTTTCCCGCTTGCTAAATATGGAAAGTCATCCTTAATAATAATTTCTTGCGGCCATGCATAATCAGGAAGTGCTTCTTCGCAAGCCGATATAATATTTTCGCTTACTTGCCTGATATTGTATTTTTTGTCAATAACAACACATGCAACCGGTACATAGTACTCTTCATGATCTTTATCTGGTGCTTTAATAACAGAAACTTTTATAACACCTAATACTTTTGATATTATGCCTTCTAATTGTACAGGATAAACTTTTTCGCCGCTGTATACAGAAATAATTCTTTTAATTCTACCTGTGACGGTTATAAAGCCCTTTTTATCTATAATACCCAAATCTCCTGTATGAATCCAAACAGAACCGTCATCGTGTTTTCTTAATACTTCATGAGTCAATTGTTCGTCATGATAATATCCAATCATTTGAGTATAAGATTGGATACAAATTTCTCCTTCTTCGTTATAACTTTTTTCTTCAAAAGATTCCGAATCAAAGACACTAACAATTGTTTTTACATATAGAATTCCAATTTTCCCTTTAATTGTTGTTCCTTTATTCATACGCAAAACTGCAGATGAAGAATTTTCCATACATCCATACCCATAACCTAAATAATCCGGCAAAAATTTTTCTGCTCTTTCCTCGAATTGAGGCGTGATACTTTCTCCTCCCACTCCCGCAGTTTTGACAAAATCTTGAATATCTTCTCTTTTTATACCACTATATATTAATAAGTCAATCAAGGCAGTAACTAGGCATAAATGATTTGGTTTTTCCTTCATAAACATTTTTGCAAATTCCTGAGGTTCTGGCATCACCCTTAATACATTTATCATACCGGCACATAAAGCAAGGTGACTACTTGAAATAGCCGCCGATGCAGAAAATAGCGGCCAAACTCTTAACCATTTATCTCCAACATTATAATTAAGTTCGGAATTAAGCAACTGATGAACCATTATATTAAACCCATTTTCATTTATCATGACATTTTTGGGCTCTCCCGTTGAGCCTCCTGTTTTTGCCATAAGTAACAAATCATACGGTGAACGATTAATTTTAGGCATTTGATAATTAAAACCAATTTCAATAAATTTTTGCCAAGATATTGTTCTTCTGTTTTTATGAGGCAACGGATTTTGACTGACATTTATTATATTCTTAATATTTGTATTTTTATATATGTACTCTTCCATATCTAATGAAAAATCATCATTTGAGACAAAATAGTATTTAGTTGGAAAATCATTTATAGCTTTACATATTGTATCATTTGGTGTCTTTTGCACTATAAAAGAAACTGCACTACCCGCTTGGCATGCACCATATAATAAATAAACTTCATGAGGAGTATCCGCAGGAAACATTCCAACAATTAAGTTCCCTTTTTTTACTCCCATGTTATGGAGAGACAATGTGGTTTTATCTATAGCATTAAATAATTCTCCATACGAAATTAATCCTTCCTTACAATCTATTGCAATTAAGCTTAAATTGTTTTTGTTTTGTTCTCTTAAATATTCTGTCGCAGTCATATAAGGGAGCGGTTTATCAATATGCTGCTGTTTAAAAAATGCAAGGTGTACTTTATCTATAGATGGAAAGCCTGTAAGAGGACCTTGAATCTTTCCTAATGCTATCTCTCTTAAGTATAAATCTCTTAATATACATTCCTTCTCATCTAAGTTCTGAAGCTTTTTTCTGTATTCTATTAAAATATCTCGCATAATTTTTTCCTCCACCTTAATTACTATTAGTATAAAACATTTTATCAATTACGCAAGTGCGTATACGCTTGCGCGTAATGTTTATTAAGATATTCGTAGGTGAGAAATATAAATGTAAAAGATGCTGTTGCAGAACGATTTCAAGAATTATGCAATGAAAGAAAAATAAAGATGATAGTGTCAAGATTTTTTCGCAAATATAGTTTCAGCCGTTTGGTATCCGGTGATCAGCCGGCTGTGATATCAGACAGCAGCTCATCTTCCGGCTTGGTGAGATGGTCCATGTTCATGTAGCGGCGTGTCCCCCATTGGGTCCCGGCCACATGACGCAGCCTTGCACATACCAGCATCAGGGCGCTCTGCCCATCGGGAAAGGCTCCGATCGCCTTTGTCCGGCGTTTGATCTCACGATTAAGCCGTTCGATGGTGTTGTTTGTCCTAATACGGCTCCAGTGCTGTGTGGGAAAGTCCATATAGGTAAGGGTTTCTTCAATACCATCCTGAAGTTTCTTTGCTGCGGAACCGAGTTTCATCTCCTTTAGTTTTTCCATTACCTGAACGGCTTTCTCACGGGCAGCTTCTTTGTTCTCCTGGGCATGAATGGCTTTCAGCATCATGGCAACTGACTTCATTTTATTACGCGGTGTAACAGAGAAGATGTTCCGGTAAAAATGGACGGTACAGCGCTGATAGCGGGCATCCGGGAATACCTCCGGTATGGTCTCAAGCATCCCAAGGTTCTTGTCACCGATGATGAGCCGGACACCGGTGAGTCCCCCTGAGCCATACAAAAAAGGAACGCCAGCTTTCTTTATCCTCTTTCATACCCTCCGCTGCACCGATGATCTCCCGGAATCCGTCACTGCTGACACCAATGGCAACAAGTATGGAGACATTCTGAACCTCCCCGCCCCAGATGCGCTTTAGGTAAACACCGTCTACATAGACATAAGGATATTCATCGGACAGTGGACGGCTGCGCCAGTTCTCGATGTGTTCATAAGCTTTTTTGTTGAGATTGCTTATGGTTGCGGGAGACACCTTTGTACCCCACAATGCTTCCGTGATATCTTCTACACGGCGTACGGATACCCCTGCCAGATACATCTCGATCAGGGCTTCTTCCACGGAAGATTCCCTGCGGCGGTAACGTTCAATGATGGCAGTCTCAAAAGGAACGCCTTTGAGCTTGGGGACTTTCAGTTCCACATCTCCGGCAGAGGTTTGGAAATTCCTTTTATAATGACCGGAACGGTAGCCCTGACGGTCACAGGAACGCTCATACTTCTGAGTATTTACAAGTTCATCCGCTTCCTTATCGAGCAGGGCATTGAGAGTCTCTTCGACACTGGAACGAACAAGGTCTTTCAGATCGTGCTTTATTAAGTCTTCGTTTAGTTGTATAATGTTATCAGACATGGTTTATGCTTCCTTTAGTAGGTTTTGTGTGGTAACTTAATTCTACCAAACGGTATAGACCATGTCTATTTTCTATGAAACTACAATTTGCGAAATCTATTATACGTTATCATAAAGATTAATGAATTAGCCAACCTTTCCGGTGTCACACCCTCTACAGCTTATAGTATGATGGATAAAACCCGTAGAGATATATCTATCGTAACTATTAAAAAATTTTGCGATGGTCTGGAAATTACTTTAGGAGATTTCTTTTCTACTCCAAAATTTGATGAATTGGAGCAGGAAATTAAATAGATAACACTTTCTTACGTTCACATCCATGAACAATTTATGATGATTTAATAACTCGGGATAGTGTTTTAATATCTGCTTCTATTTCATCTGGAAAATCCAACATGATTTAAATCAATACCAGATTTTAAATAAAAGCCTCTATATAACGTCAATAAAAAAGTAATATAAAAATAGACATCAGCCACTTATACTAAGAAATTGATGCTTATCTCATCGAAATATGTATAATACATCTTTCATCATCCAGTCTGGCCATATTTTTCCCTTTTTTCTCATGCCATTCTGATTCTTTCTTCTATTGTATGAAATCTCCTCTTTAAAGGTAGAGAAATTTCATGCCATAAATGAGGCAAAGGACTCATCATAGCATCATTGCAATAATATCTATCCATACGAGTATCTCATACACCTCCAAACATCCGGATTATTCCTGCCATTTTTTCAGTACAAACTTTTGCCATCATAGATTCGCACTGGATTATACCTAGCAACACGGATGTGTTCTCTACATACAGCATTGCCCTGTTTTATTCCCTGCTCTTTCTGTAAATTGGCTTGTTTTTTCTGTAACTTTTCCATAGCTTTCCGCTTGTTTTGGAACTGACCTCATTCTTCGGCGTACTGCACTACAAGTCCTGTCGATATATGAATAATCCACACCCCGTATCAATACAGGCATCCGGAACAAGTCAAAACAATCGCCATAAAAACGCACTACTTAGGCAAGGGTTTTTGATATGCACCCCTACTATTGTCTAAAGTATAGCTAAGGGATGAATAATAAAAGCATCGCTCCATCCCTATCAATTATTATAAAAACAAATATCTAATCTTTTTTTAACAGCCTCTGCAATCTATATCAATGATAATTTCCTCTATTTTACTAACATATGCCATAATTTTTTAAATTAAGAAAAATCATTTTATAAACCAATCTATTTAGTTCTAAAATTCTATTTTTTACATATAATATTAAAAAGGGATATAT
>JAIDPH010000351.1 GCA_029062885.1 Lachnospiraceae bacterium | reverse complement strand
CTCCAAGACTTTGTTATATAATAGCATATAGCAAAGTCTTGTATTAATTATTAACTGATTTAACATGCTTAAAACAGAGGAGGAAAAGTTATGATTGGAGGAAACAGGGTCAATCCCATGAAAAGAAATGTGGACAAGGGAAAGACCACATTTGTGGTAACACTTGTCATAGTGATTATGTTTGCACTGATAGTTGTAGGAAACTCTTATTATACTATTCAGGAAGAAGAACAGGCGGTGGTGTGTACCTTTGGCGAGCCGAAAGCGGTCACGACGCCGGGACTGCACTTTAAGATACCGTTTATTCAAACTGTAACCAAGGTAAATACTACAATTAAAGGATTTTCTATAGGATATAGTGTGGACGGCAATGGTGACGATTCGGACGCAGTAATGATCACATCGGATTACAATTTTATCAACGTTGATTTTTATGCTGAATACCGTGTGACCGATCCGGTCAAAGCATTATATTCTTCCGAAAACCCTGAAGAGATACTGAAGAATATTGCTCAGAACTGTATCAGGACTACGATAGGCTCATATAAAGTAGACAGCGTACTTACTACCGGAAAGAATGAAATCCAGGCGAATATCAAACAGATGATATTAGATAAGTTGGATTCTTATGATATCGGAATTCAGCTTGTAAATATTACTATTCAGGATGCCGAGCCGCCTACAGAGGAAGTAAGCAATGCATTTAAAGAGGTGGAGACGGCGAAACAGGGTAAAGAGACTGCCCTAAATAATGCAAATAAATACCGCAATGAGCAGATACCTAATGCCGAGGCTGAATCAGATGCAATTTTGCAGAGTGCGGAAGCACAGAAACAACAGCGTATTAACGAAGCTAACGGTCAGGTTGCAAGATTTAACTCAATGTATGAGGAATATATCAAGTATCCTGAAGTGACGAAAAAGAGAATGTTCTATGAGGCGATGGAAAATGTTCTGCCGGATGTTAAGGTTGTGATTGAAAGTTCGGATGGAACGACAAGTACGGTGTTGCCGCTTGGAAGTTTCGTAACGGATGAAGATTCATCAGGCGGCAGTGCAGATGACAATACTTCTGCCAATGTTTCTACAGGGGAGGAATAAGCATATGATATATAATCAGAATCAATCTAATCAGACAAATCAAGCCAATATGAATTTTGACAATGGAATGTATGAAAGATATAATTCCAACGGTACAAAAAAGGGCTCAGGAAAAGGTAAAAAAACTTATATTGGATTTGTAGTATTATTCATTGTCTTTGCGCTTATTATCGTTGGTTCTAACAGTATGGTTATTACCAAAGAGAATCAGTATAAGCTTGTCAGGCAGTTTGGAAAGGTGCAAAGAGTAATTTCTAAGTCGGGACTAAGCTTTAAAGTGCCGTTTATTGAAACCGTGGATGTAGTTCCCAAGGAGCTTCTGTTGTATGATTTACCTGCCTCAGATGTTATTACATCCGATAAAAAATCAATGATTGTAGACAGTTATGTCTTATGGAGAGTTACCGATCCTTTAAAATTTGCACAGACCTTAAGCGGTTCTGTTGCTAATGCGGAGAGGCGTATAGATACGATTGTATATAATGCAACTAAAAATACGATTTCAAACATGACACAGGATGAAGTTATAGTGAGCCGCGACGGTAAAATGACAATCACGGTGGATCAGACGGATACTGATGTAGTAAATAATGATATGGAGCTTCCGTCGGAAAAAGAAGTTATTGAAATAAAATCTTTAACGGAAGAAATTATGGATCAGATAGCTAATGTAGAGGACCAGTACGGAATTGAAATCGTGACAGTGGAAGTGAAAAAGCTGGATTTGCCAGACGATAATAAGCAGGCTGTTTATACCAGAATGATATCAGAGCGTGAAAATATTGCAGCACAGTATACGGCAGAAGGAAAATCTCAGGCAAAAATTATAGAGAATACCACGGATAAAGAGGTTTCAATCATGATTTCAAATGCACAGGCGCAGGCAGAAGCAATAATTGCCGAGGGTGAAGCGGAATACATGAGAATACTTTCCGACGCATACTCAGATCCGGAAAAGGCTGATTTTTACTCATTTGTCAGAGCATTAGACGCTTTGGAAGCAAGTATGAACGGAAATAACAAGACAGTTATTCTTTCCGACGATTCGCCGATTGCGCAGATTTTTAACGGGCAGTATTGAAACGTATGTTCGATTATGGTATAATGTCGTCAGATAAAAAGCATTTTATGACCAAAGCAGATATATTGATGATATCCGCGATACTTACAATCGCTTTGATTATCCTACTGATTTTTAGCCTGACACGCACCCAGGGAAGCTATGCAAATATATCATATGACGGTTTGATTATTATGCAGATTCCCCTTTCGAATTCAGAAGCCAAATACTATCTGTTGACAGAAAATATACCGCGTTCATATGAAGATACACAGTCCGTATATGACATAGTGGAATTTTCAGAAGAAGAATGGTTGAATATACAGCATCCTTTAGAAGATTACAATGCGCTTTTATGTCAGAATGGGGAAGTGCGGATGATTGAAAGCAGTTGTCCTGACCAAATCTGCGTGCATCATAGTGCTATATGCATGGCAGGAGAAAGCTTGATTTGTCTGCGGCCTAAGATAGTCATTGAG
>JAIDPH010000350.1 GCA_029062885.1 Lachnospiraceae bacterium | reverse complement strand
AAATCAATTTAATCAGATGAATATTAATGAAATCAGCATTTCTTTTTTGAATGACTATTTTGATTCCAAAAGGGAATTTTCTGAGGATGAAATAATACGAATTTTGGATGGAGGTCTGCTTTCTGGGGAAATTACTCAGAAGGAGTATAACTATCTGAAAGCATCATTTTCAGAAATGTTTGAATTAAAAGGAAATCTAATAATATATGAAACATTACGAATTCTAGAGGAAACACTGCTTTCGGCAAATTTCTTTCAAGGGAAACATAATAATATTTTGTATACAAATATGGTTGATTCATTAAAAGAAATTTTAAAAGATGAAAAAGAAATACAGAATTTGTACAATGAAATAGAAATAAATATTAAAGAAGAATATAATCGGATTGTAGCAAAACAGCGAACCATGGTAACTCTTTGTGACCCATTAGTGGCATATCGAGGCTATCCTCAGGTAGAGACCTTTGATCATACAATACAGCTTGGTGATGTTAATAATCCGTATGATCCTGTTTATACTAATGACGCACAAGGGAATCAACAAGCGAATTGTTATAGAGTTGATATGAGAGAAAGGGAGGAGGACATAGAACATCCTGACTGGTATGCATTTATGTATAGGGATCTGGATAAGATGGCGGGATATTATAGTGGTACTGAAATATTAGAATGTGAAAGATCAGAGGACGGTTTAATCGTAACATCAGAGGATCAGACATTTTTCTTTCATCTGGAGAATGGGTGGTGGATGGATGAAAACGGAAGATATCTGATAACGGTAGGGCCAAATGTTTTACTTACTGAATATGGTAAAGATGGAGATTATGATCTCAATTTTGACAAGTTTGCCGGCTGTTTTGGATGCCGGATAGACGTTATTCTGGTAAATGACACGAATCCGGATGATATACTGACATTAGAGTGTATTTACGGTGGAGACATAAAGGCGCATACAGAAGGTTCTGATAATGGGGTATATATGACCGGAAGGTCATGGCTGGATATAAATGACACAGCAACGGCGGACGGTTCCATTGTTGAATTTATTGGGATGCCAAATGATGACAATGGAATCATGTCAGAATATCATGTTGAGCTGATCATTGTATATGACAATGCTGCGGAGGAGGTAAATTAAATGAAAAAGTGTTTTTGGATTATATGTGTCCTGCTGTGTATTCTACAGTGGGGATGTGGAACTGATGACGGACAGACAGAAAGCATATTAGAACAAGATATCTCCGGACAAAATATGCCGGAACAAAGCATATCTGCTTCGGTAACGGGGGAAGATCCGGCAGAAATACAGACAGTAAGTGAGGATTCTTACGTGCTGCTGCCGGATCAGGCGGTTACGTATGGGGATGATCCGACAGTTAGCCGGAGACAGGGAAATAGTTTTTGGATGCCGGAGAACATACTGAATTATGAGGAAGTTATAAAGGATATGGTGATTGCCCATCCAAGAGACCGTGAGCGGATTGTGGCAGCTTTTTGTGATACATTCCCGGAGGAATTGCAGGAAGCATACAAGTATGAAATAGAACATTATAGGGAAGTAGATGTACATTTTGCCGAATACAATACGGGGCTGGAATGGCATGCGATTGAGGAATTCCCCTATGAAATACCTTCTGGGCTTTCTTACGGGGTTAATATAGCGTATACAGAAGATAATGAATTCAGCTATCAGGAGGTCGATCTGGATGAGGATGGGGAAATGGAATATCTGTTCAAGAAGGATCATCCTTGGATACTGGATGATACTTACTACAGAGTGGGTTATGTGTATAAAATAGTTGACGGGGAACCGGTATTGTGCTTCTGTCAGCCGCTTGGAGAACTGGGGATGGAAAGCCTGTATTATGAGGGAGACTATTATCTGTATATGGGATGGTCTCTGGTACGGTGCGGAGAGGGGTGCGATCTCCTATCCAGAAGATATGAAGAAGACAAAACATACTATACATTGGGATATAATTTGCTGGAAAACAGCTATTTGGAATATATCGTTGCAGATAAAGAGAACGGGGATTATACCTGGCATGAGGGGTATCGGCTGGAGGGATATGAAGGGATAGACTTTAAAGCATATCTGCCGGACGGACTGGAAAACCATCTGCCCAAAATGTGTGTACATAATGGCATTGGATGGGATTTTGAGGCGGCAAGCAGGGGAGCAGGAGGTAAGGGAGGATATATTTTTGCGCGCTATTCCCTGCCGGTAGAGGTGGATGGGGTGGAATATGAGTATCTGTTCCTGAGAAGAGAGGGTGACCATATGGACAGGGATGTTATTGCTGCAGTCATAAAACCAGAAGAGGATGGAAAATATACTGCTGTCTGTATGTACAGCCTGATTTACACGGATGTGTTTTCACTGATTGATGAAAGGGAATATAAAGATGAAATGGTAGTGGCATATCGTCTGGCTGCAGACTGTGTGCGTGGACGGATACAGAACGACAGTTATGAAGCCCTGATGGAAGCATATCACCCTTACCGCGTAGAACGAATAGGCGGCGATTATTATAACAGTGCTAAACAGATCCTTTTTCTTTATTATGAAATGGATGGCGAGGAAAGAAGGATGGCGGTAAAGATCAATG
The DNA here is from genome assembly GCA_029062885.1 of Lachnospiraceae bacterium. Lineage (GTDB taxonomy): Bacteria > Bacillota > Clostridia > Lachnospirales > Lachnospiraceae > UBA3282. The sequence goes on along the minus strand of JAIDPH010000350.1, from coordinate 1,118 downwards.
GGGAAGAATTTGAGACCATCTATGAAGGAACTGGGGTAAAATTCATGGCAGCGTTTGTTTATCCGGGTGTTTTGGAGCACACTCTGGATGAAGAAACTGGGACGGAATCTTATTTATATTATGAGATCCGTGATGATATTTATAATACAGGAGTCTTTTTAAAAGATAGTTTTATCCGGGTGGATGAGGACAGGGACGGCATATTTACCGAAGCGGACAGCTATTATTGTAATGGATATGAGTTGGACCCATATACGTGGGAATGCTGGATAAGCCTTTATCTGAGCGTTGAGGAGGGTTACGGATATTAATACAAAAACTGATGGAACAAAGACGGCAGCCGTTGAAGAAAGATTTTCAGTGCTTATGTAAGAATAAAACACAGTGCAAAGGAGCGTAATCGCAGAATAATAAGGGAGTTTTCAGAAGAAAAAAGACAGGAAATTTTTAGAATGCTGGATGAAATAGATAACAGGGAATGGAAAACTTTTATGGAGTGGTGCGAGAGCAGATTGAAAAATCAATGATTTTTCAATCCCGAATTTGTGCCTGCGGCCCAAATTCGCAGGTTGTGGAAAGGCATGGTTAGTTCGGGGACTGGCCGGATAAGCTTGCAGTAAGCGCGTATACGAGATATGTGGACAAGTATCATGAAAGAGTGCTGGAAATCAATGAAATGACAAGAAACAGGGTAAATACTGTTTTTGAAAACGTGGCGGAGATCAATACAAGATACGCAGGACGTATGAAGGACTGTCAGGAAAAAATCAAGGAACAGATCGCCATGGTTAATACGATGACAGAGTTTATGCAGTCCATGACTGACGGCAATCCCAATCTGGCATTAATAACCAAAGGAAGTGTGAATGAGAGCATTAGAACGGAGGAGGAAGTAGATCTGACAGGGACATCATCAGATGATGCCAAGAATGAACCCAGCATTTATTTCCTGAATGATTATTTTGATTCCGGGGAAGAATTTTCCGAGGATGAAATAAAACGAATTCTGGATGGGGCATTGTCTTCGGGAGATATTAATCAGTATGAGTATGATAATCTTATAATATTACTTCCCCAATTGCATAATATAAAACAAATATTAACAGATGAAATAATAC
>JAIDPH010000035.1 GCA_029062885.1 Lachnospiraceae bacterium | reverse complement strand
GTCATATATACCGGAAAAATATAGTTTAATAACCGGCATTGTCCTGTCATTAGCAACCGGACCAATCACAATATCTGAGTCATACGCAAAATTCTCTATATTTCTGTTGTTAGCCACAAATATCAGCCATTCGCCAGACGTTCTTAAATTAACTCCCTTTTTTGGAAAAAGTGTTCCCATTTGCTAATCCACAAACCGGAATTCATATTACTTGTTTTCAAATTTCTCAAGACAAAATAGCACAAAGAATTGTAGCAAAGTCACGACAAATGGCCAAATCGCCGCCTCAAACAGATACTCAAAACCTCCCAGCCCATCAAGTGTTATTCCTAAAATGCCAGAAATTTGTTTTGCCCAGAAGAAGAGTAACAAATAGTTAATCGGCAAACCAACCCAAATAAACCCTGAAGGAATATGCCAGATACGTCTTAGCAGGAGAACAGCGGCTGCGACAGGCATCAAAATCCTCAACGCCATCCATATGAAGTCAGGGCTGCCTAAAAACGGAGATGTTGAAAAAAACAGAGGAATTGCTACAAATTCGATAAAAAAAGAAAGCAGGCCACAAATTGTTGAAATAAATAGTTTCAAGCCATTTCACCCTCTTTATGATTTATTAGTGCAATTATAACCTACTTTTAACAGGTACACAATTCCAAATTTTACATCTGTTGAGTTAATTTTGCATTGCAAATCGTATATACTATTAATACAATGAATTGCGAAAGGAGCTATTACTATGGCGGGTACAACAAATTTCAGCGTCCGCATGGACAGTGATATTAAAAAGCAATGTGAAACGCTTTATGGTGAGCTGGGTGTGAACCTGACTACTGCTATTAATGTATTTCTGCGTCAGTCCCTCCGTGCAGGCGGCTTTCCATTTGATGTCAGATTGGAGCGTCCCAACAAAGAAACAGTTGCCGCCATGCTGGAAGCAGAACGTATCTCTCATGACCCTGACGTAAAGCATTACTCCGATGTTGAAGAAGCACTTAGGGAGCTAAAACGATGAAACGCGATATATTGATGATGATGTGCTGGTTCTGACTTTAGCCCGAACAGGAACACACAGCGATTTATTGGATAAGTGAAAATAATAAAAGAAACGAGCAAGCCGCAGCAAGATGTACGGTGAAAACCCATTTCGTATAATATATGCTAAGTGATTTTCCTAATCCTGTCAAATTCTAATTTCAATTTGTATTCATTATAAAAATTTCAATTTAAACGCTAACCGCCGCATGGAACCAATCTCCATACGGCGGTTAAAATACTCAAACCACTATTCTAAATCCATCTACACTGCCATGCTCTATTCATTCTCCCTCAACCTCTCCACTATCGACTTCTTCGAAGTAAAGTAATGTACAACTAACGGCAGCGCAACGCCAAGCAGTATAAATACCGGTACGATAAATACCATTGGTAAAAGAGTGAAACGGAATGAGAAAAACCACCACATACCTTCCATCAGATGACCTGCCAGCGGCTCCAGCGCTGCCGACAGGATAAACGAAAGCACAATAGCGCCAAGCGCATAAAATACGCCCTCATAAACAAGCATCTGCTTTAATTGTTTTCCCGTCATACCAACTGACTGCAGCATCGCAAATTCCCTTCTTCGGCTTATGATTCCTGTCAGAATCGCATTGAAGAAATTGAGGATTCCGACTAATCCGACAACAAAGCTGAGCACTCCGCCAAGTAACAGGAACATATTCCGGAAGCTTTTAAAATCCTCGCGCACAGTTGCTTTGCTCTCATACATCAATTCTGAGCTTTCACCTGCCGTATAATCCGCCAGAAATGCTTCCGCTTCTGCCTCTGCTTCCTCATCAGGAGTATCAAACAAATAGAGCATTGGCCAAGGTTCCGCATTACTGTCCCGTGCTAAAATCTCTTTGGGCAGTACCGCCTCTAAACCATCCAGCGCATAACGATAGCCCATGCAATAAGGAACAGAGACAATCGCGCAGACATTATACTCTACATCCTGTCCTTTGACAATCCGCCACTCCAAATATTCCTCAGGTGTATCTTCATTACAAAGCTCTCCTGTACGGCTGTCATAATAGTGCCCTTCTTCTACATAACTTACAGGAAGCTTCGTTCCTATTTCAGGATATTTCCCATAAGGATTTCCATAGTCGTCTACAAATACTGCAATGGCAATATTATGGCTGTCTTTTTCAAAAAGTGGGGCAATATCGCCCTCCACGATCTCCACTTTTTCAAACAGGGCTTCATCCAATCCCTCCAAGAGCAGACCTGACAGTACCAGTTCACCCCGTCTTTTGCAGTTGGCAAGATAACCGTCTGCCACATCTTCCGGGATAAAAGGATTCATGTCCCGCCATAGCTGTTCCGTAATATAACAGTTTGTCTCTAAAGGCAGGCAATATCCGCCGCCTGCTAATGAATACTCTGTATTATTTTGGATTTCGTCTATTACTTCCTCTGTCAATCCTGCCTCCGGATTATAACGATTCGCCTGAAATCTGAAATAATCCGTTTTCCCGACAATAAAGTCAACATCCAGATTATGGCTCACATACTTTTCCATATCGAAGCCCTGAGTGATGGCATACACACTGTTTAAAAGAATGACTGCCAAAGATAATGAAAGCAATACAAGCGCCGTCTTGGTCTTGCTGCGTCCCAGATTGGCAAACGCCATATGGGATATGGAAGCGCCTCTGGTTGCGCGGCTTTTTTTCTTTCCTGCATTTGATTCCGTATAACGCACTGCTTCCACCGGCGATACCTTCGCTGCCATCCGCCCCGGACGCCTACAGGAAAGAAGTACCGTAATCACAGCGAATATACCTGACAACAGGAAGATAACAGGAGACGCGCTCACTTTTACAACTTCACCCATTGATGTAGTTGACATAACTACCGGTGTCAAGACACTGCCAACCCCATAACCGCCCAGGAATCCAATCGGAATCCCTATAACAGATAGGAATAAAGCCTGATGCCGTATTAACCGTTTCAACTGTCTCGGCGTCGTACCGATTGTCTTAAGCAGTCCGTAAAAGCGGACATCACTACTGACAGAAATCCTGAATATATTATAAATAATCAGATAACCTGTAAAAATCACAAGCAGCAGGAAAACAACAATCGCCAAAATCATCGCCGGGTCTATAGTTGACCCAAGTTCAGAAGTCGAATATCCCCAGTTTACGCCGATTCGGACACAATTCTCAGCATCTCTGTTCTCCCATTGATAGCCAAGGTCTGTATCTATGCTTTCCATAACTCCGCGGATATTAATACTGGAGGCAAGCATTACATACATATCGGAACGGAAAGGCTCTCCGCCTGACGCCACATAGTCCGCCTCTACCTCTTTTACATATTCCTGCGACACATTAATATAATGCACCGGAGCCAGCTTATCATACTCCCAAAAACCGACCAAAGTAAAACTGTCCGTCCGTATCTCTTCCTGCCCGCTGTTTTGACTATACAGCACATAAGTCAACTGCACTTCGGTTCCGAGTTCCGCTGGTATTCCAAGCTTATCAAGTGCCGCCGTATCCATGGCAATTTCATCCTTTGCATACGGCAGATGACCTTCCTTTAATGAAACATATGACCATTTCGCACAATTGTCATCCATCCAACTTATCTCCGCTGGTTCTTTGGCAAATGGCGATTCTGTTATTACGCCGCACACTGTTCGCAGACCATACGCTTTCACCTTTTTATGGTTGGACAACGCCTCGATTTTTTCATCATCCACCTCCTTAAAGTTTCCATGTCCATACCCGCCTGCCTGACGGAACTGATATTCCTCGAAACTGGAATTGATAGACAATGATATCGTAAACAGTGATGTAAAGAGCAGGGTCGTCAAGGCAATTGCAAATATAGCAATCACATTCCTCATTTTTGCAGCCATTAGCTGTTTGAAGCTAAGGCGGCGGATACAGCTTTTGTTTTTTACATTCATAGCCGCACCCCCTATACCCGCTCTACAATCTTACCGTCTTCAATACGGATAATGCGGTCTGCAAGCTGGGCGATTTCCTCATTGTGGGTAATCATGACAATCGTCTGGGCAAACTTCTGTCCTGTCACCTTCAAAAGCCCTAATACATCCTGACTTGTCTTGGAGTCAAGGTTTCCGGTCGGCTCATCGGCAAGAATAATAGCAGGCTTTGACGCAAGCGCCCTCGCGATTGCCACACGCTGCTGCTGACCGCCGGATAAATTGTTAGGCAGATTATTTAACTTACTTTCAATTCCAAGCGTTTCAATAATGCTGTCAATATAGTCCTTATCGGGATTGATTCCATCGAGTTGTACAGGAAGTACAATATTTTCATAGACATTTAATACAGGAACAAGATTATAATTTTGGAACACAAAGCCGATTTTCCTGCGTCTGAATATCGTCAGAGCCTCATCTTTTAATGAAAAAATCTCCTTGCCGTCCACGGTAACCGTACCTGATGTCGGACGATCCAACCCTCCAAGCATGTGCAAAAGCGTGCTTTTCCCACTTCCGCTCGTTCCGACTACCGCAACAAATTCTCCTTTTTCTACAGAGAGGTTGACGCCGTCAAGCGCACGTACCTCATTTTCACCACTTCCATAAACTTTTTTTAAATTCACCGTTGTTAATTGCATCTGGCCTACCTCCTTTGATAATACAATGCTATCATGGAAATCTTTCCAGAATCTTTCCACGGAAAAATCAATTATTACAGTTTTGAAAGATTTGACGGGACCGCCGGTAAATAGACAAAAAACTCGGAGCCTTTTCCCACTGCAGAGCTTAACTTCATGTATCCGCCCTGACTCCGGATAATCTGCCTTGCAAGGAATAAGCCGATTCCGACGCCCTTTTCATCTTTAGCGTCCTCCGAACGGTAAAATCTTCCGAAAACAGCCGCCTGTTCCGACTCTCTGATTCCCCTTCCGGTATCGCTCACTTTTATACACGTAAATAATTCATAGGCATTCACGGAAATGGTTACAGTGCCGTTTTCCGTATATTTTATGGCGTTATCCACTATGTTTCCGACTGCCTCAAGCGTCCACTTTTCGTCAAAAATCGCCCATGCATTATTATCATGGACTATGATTTCCAATCCCTTCGCTCTTGCCGCAGGTTCATATTGTTCGTAAAGGGTATGGAGCAGACCTGTCACCGACTGGACAGACGGGCTGACTGTAACAATACCTGTCTCTAAGCGGGACAACTTTACAAGCGAAGAAATCAGGAAGTTCAGTTTTTCCGCTTGATTATGAATCTGAACCGTACTCTCCCTCGCGCTCTCAGGCAATACCTCTTCTTGTAGAAGCTCCGAATATAATAATAAGTTTGAAATCGGTGTTTTGGTCTGATGTGAAATATCTGAAATCAGCGTATTTGTTTTATCCTTTTCTGTTTTCAGATTTTTAATTGACACTTCATTTGCGGCAAGATAATGCGCAAGCATACTCTCCAATCTTGAAAGTCTAGTCTCGTCATAAAACAATTCTTCAAACTTTCCTTTCATTGCCGCATCCAGCATTAACTCCATGCTCTGCATCACTTTCCTGACACGACGGCGTTCCAACAATACCAGACAAACGGAAAACAGAATGCAGGCAATAGACACACACAAGACTGTTTTATTCATCCTGCTTCCTCCATGCATACCCTATTCCGTACACGGTTTTGATATAGTCTCCTGCGTGAAGCTTGTCCCTCAGCCTTTTTACACAGACCGACAAAGCATTTTCATCGACATACTCCGATTGTCCCCAGACATAGTCAATGAGAGTCTCTCTTGAAAGCGTAATCTCTTTATTTTCCATAAAAATCCGCAAAAGTTTCTGCTCCGTCTTACTAAGCTCCACCTTTTCCCCACGGTAAAAGAACTCCATACGTTCAAAATCAAAAATCCAGTCGTCGATTCTCTCTTTATGATTTCCCGGACTTTGTTCCAGTCTGCGAAGCTGCGTATTCACGCGCGCCCGGAGCACAGCAAGGGAAAAGGGCTTGGTTATATAATCCTCCGCCCCCGCTTCCAATCCGGTTACAATGTCGGTTTCCATATCGTTTGCTGTCAAAAGAATGACAGCAGTGTCAGATTCCGTTTTCAGTTCCTTCAGGAAATCAAAGCCGTTTCCGTCCGGAAGGTTTACATCGAGAATCACCAGTTCATAGGTATTTTCCCGAAGCTGCTCTTTTGCCTTTCTTATCGTTCCGCAGGCGTGTGCCGAAATACTCTCAGAAGTCAGCGCACGGCACAATCCTTCCGCCAGCGCAGAGTCATCCTCTATAATCAGAATGTGGTACATGTGAAATGCCTCGTTTCCCAAATATTCGTTCTTACATGTCTGACATAATTTGGATATCATTTTAGCATAAAGCACTTGTTTTTACAATGATATAGCAGGGCGTATTATTTCGTCTTCGTTCCGCCTTTATTTCATCTTTATTCTGTCTCCCTCAGCCTTTCCACCAGCGTTCTCCTTCTCATGATGATTAAAATAATTCCCGAAATAATTGCGGGTACGACCACAACCAGAACTGCATACCCGGTCAGATACCAAACGGGGAAATGCCAGTGAAGATAAGTCGCTGCATGTTCACGCATAGTCTGTATGAGAACATACCCCGCCGCCGTTCCGAAAATAACGGTAATGACGATGTTTTTCACCGCAAGGATAAGTCCCTCTCCTATAATCATCTTCCTTAGCTGAGCGCCGCTCATTCCAATAGAACAGAGCATTGCGAATTCCCGCTTACGAGCCATAGCGTTCGACACAAGAGTATTTATCAGATTTATAAGCGCAAACCCGATTATAAACGCCGAAAGTCCATAGATAAAGACTTTAATTGAGGTATAAGATAATTCATCATTTTTTAGTTCGTCCGTAAATTTTCCCATTGAAATATAGGGATTTTCATCGGTATAATTTTCAAGGAATTCTTTTACAACGGTATCATTTTGGTAATCATCAACCGAAATAATCAGCCCGCCGCTGAAATCATATCCTTCAGGAACCATTGATTTTAAAAGTTCTTCAGGCATAAAAAACCAACCTGAGTGTATAGTAAACAGCTTTGCGCTATCATCATTAATCTTATAAATGTTTTCAACATCTCCCGCCACGGTAAAATAGTCCTCACGATAATCTTCACCGTCATACCACCTGAATCTGACCCTGTCGCCTGTCTTGAATTCCCAGCCGTATATCTCTTTTGCCACGAAGTTATTACTTACTATTATTTCTTTATTCTGCACCATTCTGTCATAATCAAAAACTTCGCCTTCTTTACGGCATTGTTCAAAAATATCGGTTTCAGTTCTACCAAAGGGCATAACAGCGTCGTTTGTCTGATGATTATTGTACTCAAACGTCACATCAAAGCATTCCCAGTGTGTTATTTTTTTCACGCCCTCCAAAGCTGCGATTTTCTCGTCAAGTTCCCTTGGAAAGGGATTGGTAAGCTGAATATCCGCAATGCCGTGTTCCACTGTCTGTACCGCATTTCTTGATATACTAAGAATATAATCGCCAAAATAATAATGCGTCTGGCGGGAAAATTCCTCACGGTTGAAAGAAGCCAGCAGCGTCGCTCCCGTAATAAAAAGTACCCCGCCTATGCCAAGAGATACTGCGGTCATGGCAGATTTTTTTCTGTTTATGTCCGAGCGTATTTTCGCAAGGCCAAAATGCGTAAGCTTTCTTTTTCCGCTGACTTTT
>JAIDPH010000349.1 GCA_029062885.1 Lachnospiraceae bacterium | reverse complement strand
TGAAAGCTCATCTAAGAGTATTCAGCCCAATCATTATCATAGAAGATCAATATTTACAGACTTTTCTTCACACACTCTTTGTAAATCCCATGTAAGGCTCACCAATCGTTTCTTCATCCAGATATATCATTTCAAAAGGCTGAAACTGTAATGAACCTATTTTGAAAATAGCAACATTCATTATATGACGGAACCAAATTACATCTCCCTTTGAAATACCAACTTTGCCGGTTTTTTTGTAATACAGTTTTGCACGCAAGGAAACATCTCTAAAGGTGTCAAAAACAATACTTTCAGAAATCCCTTTAGCTTTGTAATCATCATACTTACGCAGCAAAAGATATGTAACAACAGCCAAACGTGTTAATGGCATACGCTTACATAAAGCAAAATTAAAATCTTCTCCCTGATATGCAGTTTCTGCAATTTCATCAATCAACTTTTTATCATTACGGATTTTTCGCAGAATTGCCTGCTCAATATCATTTGTATAATGCAGTTCTGATATCAATGTTTCTAAAGTCATATCAATACCCATGCTCCTTTCTCAGCCTGCGAATTTGTGCCCTCAAGCACAAATTTGCGTGTGAAAAATTTATTTTTCACACTACACTCCCTTAGACTTAATTTTATCAGAATAATTGAGAGGCAGTCAGCAACGCGTCAACAGTCATAGAAAGAAAATAAGTAAACCTATTCGGAATTGTGTAACTACTGAAAATAGATTATAATCATTATGAAGAATTGGAATTTGTGGAGGCACAAAATGGATATTAACAAATTATCAAGTAAGTATTTCGTAAAAAGACTTGGGAATAGTGATATTCAAGATATTTTTAATTTATGCTGTGAAAACAAATTATATTATGAGTATTGTCCCCCAATGGTTACAGAGGAAAGTATCAAAAAAGACATGATTACTCTTCCGCCAAATACCAATATCAGTGATAAGTTTTATATTGGATTTTATAAAGAAGGAAAATTAATTGCAGTTATGGATTTAATAGATGGATACCCAGAGCAGAAAATCGCATATATAGGCTTCTTTATGACCAATGTAACAATACAGAAAAGAGGTGTGGGCTCAGAAATTATTTCCGAATTATGTAATTATCTTAGGCAGAAAGGATTTATTTCTATTAGATTAGCATGGGTAAAAGGTAATCCACAGGCAGAACATTTTTGGTTGAAGAATATGTTTGTGATATTGAAAGAAACTACAAGTAATGTGTCTGATTCTGTTATTCTTGCAGAAAGATGCTTATAAAAAAACATATATACAACTTCCGGTTTGAAAAAGGAAACAGGGATTTACGGAGATGAGAACCATGGATATTATAACCCACTACGATAAACTTATTGATAATAATAACGACCCATTTCGTGATCCGCCGCCATTGAGAGAATATATGGACAAATGGGACGGACAAGTATTCGTAGATTCCATGCACTTAACCCATACAAAAAGAGTCCTTGACATAGGTATTGGCACAGGAAGAATTGCCGCAAAGGTGGCGCCTTTTTGTCTCAAGTTATCAGGAATAGATATTTCTCCCAAAACAATCCATAGGGCAAAAGAAAACCTATCCAACTTTAAAAATATTGAGTTTATTTGTGCTGACTTTTCGGATTATTATCTCCTATTCCTTCTTGCACTCATCTAAAGTATAAGTTTCATCTTTGTCAGGAGCCGTGTCTTCCAAATAATTTTGATACAATTTCTGGCAATATAATTCATCTTTACCCTCTTCACAAGCTGTAAGTCCCTGTAAATAAGCTACAACATATCCGATTTTATAATCCGGCACAGCGTCCAAAAGCTGATATACTTTTTCTCTATCGCTCATATGCAAATCCTTCTTTCTTGATTACTATCTATATTATATTCAAAATTTCGTAATATTTCAAGTACAATTCAAAACCACATTATCTACCAAAACCATGAGAAATGATCCACATTGTTCACTTAGTCCTTCCCCTGTAAAATAAAAACTACTATGAAATCAATTCTTTCCTTAATTAAACTTTATCGTGGTATTATTTTGTGTTATATTAAAATATACAAGCAAATAGAGTGGAAGATATTAATGAAATTACGAGCATGATAATTGATGGAACAAGATGTGGATGGAACGTAGATAATAAAGGTAAAATTTGTATTGTAGGAAGGATAATTATGGAAGATTTGACAATTGAAATGAAAATCGTAACCCAAAAGATACACTATATACACCCTATCACCGAACAAGATTGGTCAAATGTAAAATGCACTTTGTTTATGGATAGAGACAGAAAATTATATTTCGTAGGGCATATCAGAGGTGAAGATTATCCTGTTTATGTAATAAAGGCAACGATAGATGAATGTGAAGATAAGGAAAAACTATCACAAATAAAAATTGTAGCAGATGAATACTGTGAGAAAAGAATGATTTATCATTCTAAAGGTTCGGGGGTATATGGTATATTACACAACGGGACATATGGACTTGTTTATAACAATAAAATAACCTTGGGTACATTGAATGGATTCCCTTATGATTATTATCCTATTAGACAATTAATAAAGAATGCAGAAACAAATGCAAAATTCTATTCGGAAATAATTGACTGGCAAGCTTTTTCGGATAAAATGGATAAACTGGATGAACTTACAAAAAATTTCATATATGGGAGAGACTGTTATCCAAGTCTTTTAGAATTTCATCATTTCGAAATGACGAATTTTACTTTTATGGCGTTAAGTGATGATGATTTTGCAAGAAAGCAGTATGAACGATTTATAGAGCACCTAGATAATGAGTTTCAAGCAAGAAGTGCATTGAAATAGTATGGATAAAATTATTATTACGTTTCAGATCTATTATGGCTTATATTAAATTATGTAATTAGAAAATGAAAAAAAAGAAATCATATTAAAAAGAATACGGCAGTCTGCACTTAAAAACTTTTTTAAAGTTTTG
>JAIDPH010000348.1 GCA_029062885.1 Lachnospiraceae bacterium | reverse complement strand
ATATATTGAAAAAAAATTAAAAAATTTTTATTACAAAATGTATGATTTTGGGGTTTACATAACTTTCAACTACACAACCGATAATGATTAAAATAAGAATTCCTAAAAGTTTTATCCCTTTTTGTAACACAAACTGCTTCCCTGCAAAATATCGTTCCTCCGGTATATTGTATTTTCCGTACAATCTTCTGTTACAGTCCATGCTCCATATAAAAAGAAAAATATAGCCCGGTATTAACAAAAATCCCTGTGGGAAGATGCTTGCTGCCATAAAGAAAAGCCCTCTGATGCCATATCTGACGACTGCGATTGAGAGGATACATCCCGCACTGACTCCTAGATAACATACATATCCGCATATAACAGGAAGTCCTATAATCGTAGAGGCAATCAGCCCTACGGTCAATATGGCAAAAACCCTGTGTTTCACAATATATCCGAATAAATAGTTACTATCAAGCTCACTGTTTTGCAGTTGTTTCATCATAACCGAATTAAGCAGTCCATCATCCTTAATCCAGACATCATGCCTGATATTTACAAACAGTATACCTAAGAATAATCCAGTCATAAATAAATACATCAAATAATAACAGCTCTTGCTCTGCTGCCCTGATAACATATATCCGCCTTCCCTCCACTCAAATACCTACTCAAATATATGTTAGCACCTGCCCTATTATACACAAAAAAGGGTACAGTCCCGATATGCGGAAATGTACCCCAAAATGCTTATTCACTATTATCAGCAGTATTTATTCTTATACGCCATCAATGATGCTATAGTTTTACCATCCTGAATCTTACAGTCATAGACCATCTGTGCCAGTTCTTCTATTGAGTATGTTTCTACACCTATGAACTCGTCTTCATCCAGATTCTGTCTGCTTGGCTTTAAGTCCGTTGCAACATAAACGTCTATCTTTTCATTGCAAAAAGCTACGGTAGTGCGAATGGTAATCAGCAATTCAAGCTTTCCTGCTTTATAACCGGTCTCTTCCTCCAATTCTCTTGCGGCCGCCACATCTGTCGGCTCCTCAATGCTGTTAAGGCCACCTGCCGGTATCTCAAGGGTTTCTCTGTCCAGCGCATTACGATACTGCCTTACCATCAAAAGCTTCCCCTCATCATTCACTGCAATGACAGCCGCCGCTCCTTTATGACCGATAAAATCCCATTTAACAATATTTCCATTAGGCACTTTAACCGTATCCTGATAATAATCTATTATTGCACCCTTATGCACAAGCGTCCTTTCCAGACGTTCAAATTTATCCATATATAACCATATTCCTTTCTCTGTCATAGTTTACATAACTAATCCATCAATTGAACCGCCACAGCACTCACAAACCTAACCCAATAATTTATCCACACTTACCAGTTTAGTGCAAAGCACAAACAAATCTGTCGCTGCCGCCATTTCCTCCGGTGTGGGGAATGTAGGCGCAATACGGATATTGCTGTCCTTCGGATCTTTTCCATAAGGATAAGTAGCTCCTGCACCAGTCAGTGTAACACCTGCTTCCTTACATTTTGCTACAATCGCCTTGGCACAGCCTTCCATCGCATCAAACGAGATGAAATATCCGCCTACAGGTTTCGTCCACTCACCAATGCCAAGACCGCTCAATTCTTTATCTAAAACGCTTAATACCGCTTCAAATTTGGGTCTGATTATATCTGCATGTTTCTTCATATGCTCCAATAATCCTGCTTTATCTTTGAAAAATCTTGCATGGCGAAGCTGATTAATCTTATCATAACCAATCGTCCGAATTGTCATAGTTTTCTTAATATCTTCCACATTGGAAAGAGAGGATGCCAGTCCTGCAATGCCGCCGCCTGCAAAAGTAACTTTAGACGTAGAGCAGAACTCATAAACCATATTTGGATTTCCTGCTTTCTCACATTCACCTAAAATTTCCAGAATTTCATCCTGCTTATCATCATATAAATGATGGATGGCATAAGCGTTGTCCCAATAAATTCTGAAATCTTCCGCTGCCGGTTTTAAGTTGGCAAATCTTCTTACCACTTCATCAGAATAGGAAATACCTGACGGATTGGAATACATCGGCACACACCAGATACCTTTAACTGCCGGGTCGCTATTTACATATTTTTCAACCAAATCCATATCAGGACCTTCTGCCGACATTGGTATATTAATCATCTCAATACCAAAAAATTCCGTAATCTTAAAATGCCTGTCATATCCCGGTACCGGACATAAAAATTTCACTTTATCAAGTTTGCACCAAGGCGTAGAACCCATTACACCATGTGTCATAGCATGAGAAACCGAATCATACATGATACTTAAACTTGAGTTTCCAAATACAAGCACATTCTCAGCCGGAACTCCCATCATATCGCCCAACAGATGCCTTGCTTCCGGAATACCCTCCAGCATACCATAATTTCTACAGTCAACGCCGTCTAACGTCCTCAGTTCAGAACCGGCATCCAGAGTTCCGATAACGCCCATTGTCATATCAAGCTGCGCCGTAGACTGCTTTCCTCTGGACATATCCAGCTTTAATCCTTTACTCTTTGCTTCCTCAAATTTCTTCTCAAGTTCCTTCTTCAATGATACAAGCTCATCTTTGCTCATTTCCTTATAAGGCTTCATAATCTTCTCCTCCATGTCATACTGCATAATTGTATACAATCATACACTGTCAACTATTCTACTACATAAACCTTATGAACACAAGCAAAAATTGCATAAAAAATAGGTTTCGCCTATTCAACTCCCATGACATATTTTCGGTCATCAAAGAAAAAGAGGAACTATGCTGTTATCACGACAATATCCTTCCGTCCCGCATTTGTATCCTTTTCTTGGCATAAGCTGCCATCTCCGGCGAATGTGTTACCATAATGATAGTCATGCCCTGACTATTTAGTTTGGTAAGCAAATCCATGATTAAGCGACTGTTTTCTTCATCAAGATTACCCGTCGGTTCGTCAGCCAATAATAATTGGGGTTCACTTACAATTGCCCTTGCTATCGCAACGCGCTGTTGCTCGCCTCCAGATAAATGTATTGGTCTCTTTCGCATTTTTTCAGCTAATCCGACAACTTGAAGCATCCTGGCCGCTCTATTCTCACGCTCCTTCTTCCTGATGCCGGCATATCCCAGCGGCATACAAACGTTTTCCAAAATGCTTATTTCATTAACCAGATTGAATGATTGAAATACAAATCCAATTTGACGGTTTCTAAAAGAAGCGGCAAGTCTGCCCTTCAACTGCGTAACATCTTCTTTGCAGAATAGATACTGCCCTTCCGTCAAGCTGTCCATCATTCCCATTATATTTAACAGTGTAGATTTCCCACACCCGGAACGACCTGTAATCGCTATAAACTCTCCCTTCATCACCTCAAATGATACATTGATAATTCCCGGTGTTTTAACCTCTGATTGTGTATATATTTTACTGGCATTGCGTAACGTTACTAATGTTTCCATTCTGCTTCCCTCATTTTTTTAATATTTGCGTCGGATATATGTCCCTGATTCCCACAATCATACAAGTGCAGGAAATTACTGTAATCATCAAAACAATCCCAAGCATCACAACTACGTTGATCCAATGAAAATACGCTGTAAACACACCGGTCGACAGATATGGAATAATTATTATCAATGCTATCAGACCAATGCAGCCGCTTAAGAAACAAAGAGAAAATACTTCAAGAAATATTTCCTTAAAAATCGTTGCATGTGTGCCGCCCAATGCCAAAATGATTGCAAATTCTCTTTTACGTTTTTCCATATAAATCAGTAAAATACCAATGATTCCCACCATCGTAATGATAAGCACAAACCACGCTACCCAAGAAAAGAGCCGTATTACCTGAGTAAGGTCGGTTATCGATTTGCGAAGTTCTAAATACTGCTCTGAGATACGATAAGAATAAGCCGGATGTTTATCATGCAGCGTTTGTACAATCTCATATGCGGCATCCGTTCCGCTTCCGTTTGAATCTGACACAATACGCAAACAAGGAGTCATCGGCTCTTCCACATTGCACTCAAGCACGTTCATATATTTTTCCGGCAAAATAATCATCGATTCAATTTCCAAATCTATCAGCAGCGCAACAAAAATGGATTTATTCAAAGGATTCAGTCTAACGATATCTGCAATATCCGAATCCCCGATTATGACATTAGAATCTTCCCAGGAAAACCATTTTTCAAAAAAACGCAAGCCTTCTTTCTCAAAGTCATCAGCAACCTGCGTACCGATATATATCGCATCCTCCTGTTGCATGAACCCAAAATAGCTATAAAAAGAATTTGCATCCATAGATACAAATGTTACGTTCTTAACATCCAATGATTTTTGCGTTTGATAGAATGAGCGTGTAAATAATAAATAGGATATATCCTGTTCACTGTGAGCTTCTTTAATAATTTCATAATCTTCAACAGTGATAGGCGATTCTGTGTTTGCAAAATACTCGTTTTTTGAGCATTCAATGACTATTCCCTGCTCTCCAATCTGCTGCTTATATAGCTCCAATCTGGATTTTGCAGAATATGCAGATGATATCCCGCACAAAACAACCGTAATGCCAATGGCTGCTTCAAGCGCAATAACAAAATATACCTTCTTATTAATCCATAGCTTTTGAAATGCACGGTAAATTAAATATTTCATGACACTCTCTCAAATAATTCGACTAATTTTTGTTTTTTCAATCTATACAATGTAATCCACGTCACAACAAACGTCATGAACGCACCAAACAGGTATGCGGCTGCATATACCCTGTAATTAAGAATTATCGTTAAATCTTCAGGATATGTGGGTTTCAGGATATGCACCATTCCAATGTCAAGTAAATAAGCTATACAAAAACACAGCATATTCTCTATAACCGCACTCAAAAAGATAAAACTGTATGGTGCCCCCAACGCCATACGAATACCATATGTCCGCTTATCAAGGTTTAATTTTCCGACAAGGACTAGACAAATATTTATGGTAGCAAAAGCGAATGCAGCAAAACCAACCCCAAAAATACCCATTGATTTGTACAACCCTTCCCTCAAACCGGTGCGATATATTTCACCGCCGTTTCTTACGTTTATTATCGGCAAGCCATTACTTGTCAATATATCTGCAATATATCCGCTATCCGGCAATGCCTCTTTGGTACGAAGATACAGCTTTGAAATCATGATATCAGATTCTGTTGTCTGTTCATTGATATGCAACGGAAGCAAGATTTTCCCATAATAATTAAATGATGAAAAAATTCCGCCGATTGTATATTTAACTCCAAACAGCGTTATCTGTTCGCCCGTTTTTAGCCCGCCGTATTTTTCAGCAAGCGTTTGCTCAACTAAACATATATTCATGTCGGTAAACAAATCTAAAGTTCCATCAATAATCCTGCAGTTTTCAAATTCGCTCCAATCTTTTGTCAGATAGCTTATATATCCATTCTCCTTCGTACCGTTTATTTCAATCGTACCGCCTTTATACGCGGAAATGGCATAATTGCTAATCTTTAGGTAACCTTCCTGCAGCAAAGAAGATATTTCTTCAACAGATGTGTATCCGCCTTCAAAATATGCAATCCACATATTTGCATCATCCTTAAACCTCATCGTTGAAAGGTTTTCCATAAATACATTTATATTTCCCAAACACAGCATAGGAAGCAGCAGCCCTAAGGAAAAAGAAAGCGATACTATAAAATTAACCCTGCGGCGCCTATAAAAATTTATCAGCGCGTCAAATATCGTATATTTTAATCTTTGCATATCAATCACTATCACGTTCTAAAAAATAGACAGCATCGTTCTGCCTGTCGGTGACAATAAATCCTCCCTGTGGTGTATGTACTAAGCACGATTGTGGGGACAGCTCATCAAATTCCCAGATTGTTTCTATATATGAGCCGTCGGTTTCGAAATGGTCAAGCTGTGCCCATACGCTGGAAAGCACATACACATCGTCTCCATCAACAATAAAATCTGTAGGACCGTATTTATGTGGAAACTTGTAAATTTCAAGCAGCTCATCATTCACCATTTCATATAGACCAGACTCACGGATAACTGCCTCATAAGAAGGAGCCTTCTCAAATAACTCAAATGTATTTGTATAGTACATCCTGCCATCTTGTTCACAATCGGTATAACCATTCAAAATAAATTGCGTTTTTTGTAAAGAACCGGCAGAATCGGAGAGATACACCCTTGCGTTTTCTTTAAAAACGCTGTTCGTTAATACGGTTACAACTCCATCCTCACGCACCGCAATATCCGTATAAAAAATATTCTCATCAGCATAATCCAATTCATCCAGAGCATATTCGCCCTGATATTCTAAATTCATATCCAAAATTTGAATGCGGTTGTTTCCTGAATCCACTACGTAAAATCTTTCGTTGCGATATGCCAAACCGGAAGGTCGGAGAAATTCGCCATTTCCGTTTCCTAACTTTCCCACTGTCCTTATTTCATTTCCTTGAAAATCAAATTCTTTTAAGCAATTGTCTTCCATATCGCAAATAATAACTGAATCTCCGCGAGCCGCAACTCCAAATGGCGTTATTCCGCTGCATTGTCCGGAAAGCGTATAGCCTTCAGCCATAACTAAGTTGAATGCCTGCGGCGCTGAATTGTCATCATACTTCTCGCCACGGGATGAACACCCTGTAAAAGTCACCAATGACACTGTCAATAAAATCACCGGGATTACCCTTTTCATAACAATCGGACTCCTTCCTGATAAGCTTTCAATATCAGTCATATTTTCTAATTCTTATTAGAACATAGAAAAGCAAAGAAATCCTTATGAACTTTATTAATTTTTTCTTAATTAACATCACGTTCCTTTTGAATAGCAGATGACTGCTTTGTACAAAAAAAACTCTGTAGATTTCTCTACAGAGTTTTAAGTACTATTTAGCGTAGTCGATAACTCGGCTCTCACGGATTACATTGACTTTAATCTGACCGGGATATTCCAATTCAGCTTCAATCTGTTTGGAAATATCTCTTGCAAGCAATACCATGTCAGAATCTGTAATCTGTTCCGGAACTACCATAACACGAATCTCTCTACCTGCCTGAATAGCAAAAGATTTATCAACGCCTTTGAAATTGTTTGTAATGTCTTCTAATTGTTTAAGTCTGCTTGTATATGTTTCTAATG
>JAIDPH010000347.1 GCA_029062885.1 Lachnospiraceae bacterium | reverse complement strand
AGGGATAGACAGCATCTGGCGGAAGATGGTATTATGATTGTCGTGATGGCTCTTGATTCATATGGAAGCCAGCTTGTATCGGGACCGGATATTGTATCAAGGGGATTTGTATATGTAAGAGAATCAGATGAACTTTTGGAAGAAGCAAGGTTGTTGGTGGATAGCGCAGTTGAAGGATGCTTAAGCAAAGGTCAGACTGATTGGGGCAAACTAAAGTCTACAATTAAAGATGTGCTTAGTGATTTTGTATGGAAGAAAACACAGAGGCGTCCGATGATATTACCGATTATTATGGAAGTCTAATGATACGATAGGGAGAAGACATCATGGCAGACAGCATTGTGACAAAAGCTACTGAGAATTTTGTTCAAGAGATTATGAACACGGATATTTACAAAGAATATGATTATCAGAAAAGGAAACTTAAAGAGCAACCGGAACTGTTTGAAAAAGTCAGGGAATTCCGACAGAAGAACTTTGCTATGCAGAATACGGATGCACAAGGCGACGAACTGTTTGATAAGCTGGACGCATTTGAGAGAGAAAATGAAAAATTCAGAGAGAATCCGCTGGTAGATAATTTCTTAAGAGCGGAGCTTGCATTTTGCCGTATGATGCAGGAAGTTAATGTGTGGATTATGGCAGGACTGGATTTTGAGTAAAACTCTGAACCATAGGTTCAGCGGGGAGGTTTTAGATGGACATAAAGCAAATAATAGGTTCAATCGTGGAAACTTGCATTAAAATAGTGGCGGCGGTCTTTATTGTTATGTTTGTCTACAATACGGCTATAAAGGCTTATGACTACGGATACAGAGTTTTTGCTGAGGAACCGATGACTTTTGGAGAAGGCAGGACAATCAGCATTTATGTAAAAAGTGAAGATTCCGTGAAAGATATAGGCGAAACACTTCAGGAAAAAGGGCTTATCAGGGATGCAAACCTATTTTATATACAGGAGCTTCTTTCGGAATATCACGGAAAGATTGTGCCCGGAATATATGATCTTAATACTTCTATGAAGGTAGAGGAGATGTTGGAGATTATGACAGCAGACTATGTAGAAGCGGAGGAAGAGGATGATAGTAAATGAGCGTACAGTAGCATTTATTAATTCTCTGGATCCGGGCAATACTCCTTTTTTAAATGAAATAGAAAAGGAAGCCAAAAAGACCGATGTGCCGATAATTCGAACCGAGATGCAGAGCTTCATCAAGCTGCTGCTTGCAATGAAAAAGCCTATGTCAATTCTGGAAGTCGGATGCGCCATTGGCTTTTCTACATTATTAATGAGCGAGTATGCCCCGAAGGGCTGTAGGATAACTACTATAGAGAAATATGAAAAGAGAATTCCGGTTGCAAAAGAAAACTTTAAGCGTGCCGGCAAGGAAGACAGTATTACGCTGCTGGAAGGAGACGCTTTAGAATTGTTGCCAAAGCTGGAAGGAGTATTTGATTTTATTTTCATGGATGCCGCTAAGGGACAGTACATAAACTTTTTACCGGAAGTGTTGCGGCTGATGCCGGAAGGCGGGATTCTTTTATCCGACAATGTGCTGCAGGATGGGGACATCATTCAGTCCAGATATGCAGTGACAAGAAGAAATCGAACGATACATACCAGAATGCGGGATTATCTGTATGAGCTGAAACACCATCCACAGCTTACGACGGCTGTTCTGCCGGTAGGAGATGGCATTACGGTGAGTGTGAAGATATAGGATGAGAAAGGAGTTTAGTTATTGATATGAGGAAACCGGAGTTGCTGATTCCGGCGGGGAGTCTGGAAGTGCTGAAGACAGCGGTAATATTTGGCGCCGATGCGGTTTATATTGGCGGAGAAGTTTTCGGACTGCGTGCTAAGGCGAAAAATTTCACTAAAGAAGAGATGATTGAGGGAATTGACTTTGCGCATAAATACGGAGTGCGTGTACACGTAACGGCAAATATTCTGGCGCATAATAACGACATTGAGGGCGCGACGGAATATTTTAGAGAATTAAAAGAAATGAAACCGGATGCTCTTATTATTGCGGACCCCGGTATGTTTATGCTGGCAAAGGAAATCTGCCCTGAAATAGATATTCACGTATCCACACAGGCTAATAATACCAATTATATGACTTACCGGTTTTGGCATGAACAGGGTGCAAAGAGAGTTGTGTCCGCAAGAGAACTTTCCCTTCGTGAGATTAAAGAAATTCGGGAGAAAATACCGGAGGAGATGGAGATTGAGAGTTTTATTCATGGTTCAATGTGTATCTCTTATTCAGGACGCTGCCTTTTGAGTAATTATTTTACCGGAAGAGATTCTAATCAGGGAGCCTGCACGCATCCATGCCGTTGGAAATATGCGGTAGTAGAGGAAACCCGTCCGGGAGAGTACCTTCCTGTCTATGAAAACGAGAGAGGTACATATATTTTTAACTCCAAGGATCTGTGTATGATAGAGCATATTCCGGAAATGATAGATGCGGGAATCGACAGCTTCAAGATAGAGGGAAGGATGAAAACTGCTCTCTATGTTGCCACAGTCGCACGTACATATCGCAGAGCAATAGACGACTATCTGGAATCGGAGGAGAAGTACCGCACTAATATGGGCTGGTATCAGGATGAAATATCCAAGTGTACATACCGCCAGTTCTCGACAGGCTTCTATTTTGGCAGACCGGATGAAACGACACAGATTTATGATAACAATACCTATGTAATTGAATATGTTTATCTGGGAATCATAGATTCTGTTGATGAAAAAGGACTTGCAAGGTTCAGACAGCGGAATAAATTCTGTGTGGGAGACGAAATAGAAATTATGAAACCGGACGGTAGAAATATTCCGGTTAAGGTATTGCATATGTATAATGAGGAAGGGGAAGAAGTAGAAAGCTGCCCGCATGCGGGACAGATTATTGATATCGAGTTATCAAAGGCTCCCGAGAAGTATGATATTATGAGGATGAGGAATGGATAAATAAGAATTTATTATTTGTGTAATATGAACATATGACTTTGTGCAAAAAGCTTCATTTTTTGCAAATTATACAAAGTTCAAATATAGGTATTGCATTTTCGGGAAAACAAGAGTATCTTAAAGAAAGGGTCAATGACCACTTATAAATTAAATAGTATTTATGCATATGGTATTTTGAACGAAGATGTTCCAAAGTTTTTTTGGAGCATTTTTTTACTGTAATACCGGGAAGGGAAGGGTGTTAAGAATGAGTGAAGTTTTTAATGTGGAAGAAATTTTTGCAAAGAACTTGTTTACACTTACCAAGATGAGAGAACGGCTTACAAAGGGTGCTTACAAAGAAGTGGTAAGGGTTATGAACGAGGGCGGCGAGCTGTCCATGGACATTGCGAATGTTGTTGCGAAAGCCATGAAGGACTGGGCTGTGGAAAACGGTGCGACGCACTATACACACTGGTTCCAGCCTTTGACGGGTATTACGGCTGAGAAGCATGATGCTTTTGTAACACATCCGGATGAGGTTGGTAATATGTTGACAGAGTTTTCCGGAAAAGAGCTTATAAAGGGTGAGCCGGATGCCTCATCTTTCCCTTCGGGTGGACTTCGTGCAACTTTTGAGGCGAGAGGATATACGGCATGGGATATTACCTCCCCTGCATTCTTGAAAGAGTCATCATGCGGACCTGTCCTTTGTATTCCTACCGCATTCTGTTCTTATACAGGTGAGGCGCTGGATAAAAAGACGCCACTTCTGCGTTCTATGGAGGCGTTGAGCCAACAGGCGCTTCGCATTGTCCGTTTATTCGGAAATACGGAAGCTACCAAAGTCGTATCAAGCGTAGGACCTGAACAGGAATATTTTCTTGTAGATGAAGGCTTATATATGAAGAGAACGGATCTGATGTTCGCCGGACGTACACTTTTCGGCGCACCTGCACCAAAGGGTCAGGAGATGGAGGACCATTATTTCGGCGTAATCAGAGAACGTGTCGGCGGGTTTATGAAAGACCTGAATAAGGAACTTTGGAAGCTGGGAGTTACAGCTAAAACACAGCATAACGAAGTTGCGCCCGCACAGCATGAACTGGCGCCAATCTATGAGACAGCTAATATTGCGGTAGACCACAACCAGATCGTAATGGAAACAATGAAAAGAGTTGCCGTATCACATGGCATGAGGTGTCTGCTTCATGAGAAACCATACGCAGGCGTTAATGGTTCCGGTAAGCATAACAACTGGTCTATTACAACGGATAACGGTGTGAATCTTCTGGATCCCGGTGATACGCCGAATGAAAACATACAGTTCTTGTTGGTTCTTGCATGCATACTTAAAGCGGTTGATACACATGCCGATCTTCTCAGACAGTCTGCGTCAGACGTCGGCAATGACCACAGACTTGGTGCGAATGAAGCGCCCCCGGCAATTATTTCGGTTTTCCTCGGAGAGCAGCTTGAAGATGTTGTAAACCAGCTTATTGAAACAGGCGCGGCTACCACTGTTAAAGAGGGCGGCAAGCTTCTGACCGGTGTTTCGACACTGCCTGATTTCCAGAAGGATGCTACTGACAGAAACAGAACTTCTCCGTTTGCATTCACCGGAAATAAATTTGAG
Organism: Lachnospiraceae bacterium; assembly: GCA_029062885.1. Lineage (GTDB taxonomy): Bacteria > Bacillota > Clostridia > Lachnospirales > Lachnospiraceae > UBA3282. Next base: position 43,727 of record JAIDPH010000347.1, on the reverse strand, counting down.
TTCCGTATGGTTGGTTCAGCAGATTCCATTGCAAGCCCTAACACAACATTGAATGCTATTGTTGCGGAAGCTTTCTGTGAAGCGGCAGACAGGCTGGAGAAAGCAGATGACCTTGAAGAAGCTATTCATGATTTGATTAAGGAGTATCTGACTAAACATCAGAGAATCATTTTTAACGGCAACGGCTATGCTGATGAGTGGGTTGCAGAGGCAGAGAAGAGAGGACTTCCAAATATTAAATCCATGATTGAAGCAGCCGACACCATCACAACGGATAAAGCTGTAAAGCTGTTTGAGAAGTTTGGTATCTTTACAAAGGTTGAACTGGAATCCCGTGAGGAGATTATTTACGAGACCTATGCTAAGACAATCAACATCGAAGCTCTGACTATGATTGATATGGCAGGCAAGCAGATTATCCCGGCTGTTGTTAAATATACAAAATCGCTTGCGGACACAGTTAATGCAGTTGAGGAAGCAGGCGCGGATGCGTCTGTACAGATTGAGCTTTTGAAAACTGTAAGTACGAAGTTAGCTTCTATGCAGGTCGCTCTTGCCAAATTGAAGAAACTTGAAGAAGAAGCATCTGCTATGGAAGATATAAAAGCGCAGGCATTCTTCTACAAAGATACCGTAAAAGCTGCTATGGAAGAACTCCGCGTACCCGCTGACGAACTGGAAATGATCGTCGATAAGGAAATCTGGCCGATTCCTACTTACGGCGAGTTGATGTTTGAGATTTAATATATAGACGGAAAGAGCAGAAAATGAAAAGAGGCTGGCGTACTAGGCTATAGTGCGCTGGTCTTTTTCTGTTACTTATCATATTTGCAGGGTTGTTTTTTTGTGTTATTATAAAGTTATAAGTAAGCAATTATAATAAGTGACTTTTTTACGGTCAAATAGAAAATGTATTGGAGAAAAAGATGAAAAATAGTATCAAATTCATAAGAATTGCTGTGTTTTCAATATTATCATTGATGTTTATGGGTTATGTAATAATAGAATATGTAGATGATGTAAAAATCAGGCTTATACCTTTCATAATTTGCTGTTTTATAGAAGTAATATTAATAGTAATACTATTGAAAGAACCAAAATGTGCAGTTCCGCGAATCATGATATTAGATGTTTTGAGCATGGCGATTTTTATAGTGCTGATGGTAAATTTGGGAAAAGGTATGTCAGAAACGATTAAGTTACAAAAAGCTTTTAACGGAAATAATGGATATCTTTGTGCTTATTCATCAGGTATTGGAAGTAAGGGATATGACGATTTAGGAAGTATTTTGGAACATGAGATAGAATTTGAAAAAAAGAGCACCAATCAGAATGAGTTGGAAGAGATTTATCGTATACAGGTAGGAGACAAATTTTTTGTTTATTTTAAAAGAACAGAAGGTGTTATTGAGTTTGAGTTTTTCGGGCAGAATGGTCTGTTTTATAGTTCCGGAAGCAAAGTCTTAAAGTATGATGGTGTAGGAAGCTATGAAGGATACACGGTGGAGGAAACAATTCGAAAAGACATTGCAAACACTATGTGGCGTGGAGTTGATTATGATGAGATAGAAGCACCGGCATGGGGCGTATCCGATGATGAGCAGATTTTCTCAATGAGTGTTAATTCAGAGAAAGTGGATGAAGTGATACAAATAGATGAAATAGACGGAAAGAAATACTATTTTTGGATTATGACTAATGTAGGAGAAATAGAAACTATTGATGATGTGAAAAAGGCAAAGATCGAAATGAACTAAGAAAGAGTATTTAACCAGGAAATCCTTTAGATATGGAAACATATAAAAAATAATTGAGCTGGTTGAATATATTGGATATAATTTATTTAAGGAACAAATATTTAAGTTAGCAATATATTGTCCTAACTTATTGTAATCACATTAGGAGTGAGAACAGATGGATGAAATTATATTAAACGATGTTATTATTGAAAAAGTAAAAAAAGAAACTACGGAAATGATAAAAGCAGTAATGGGAGAAGATCTTATAAAGGTGGTTTTATATGGTTCTTGTGCACGAGGAGATTATACACAGGACTCAGATATTGATATTGCGCTCATCACGGCTTGTGACAGACTGGAATCAAAAAAGTACAATGACAAAATTGCTGAAATTTCGATGCGATTGGCAATGAAATATTTCTCGGTAGTAAATTTTGTCTGCCTGCCGTATGCTGAATTTATTCAAAAGAAATCGTGGTATTTGTATTTTCGGAATATAGATTTAGAGGGCGAGGTTTTATATGGATAAAGAATATTATGATGTACTTGCAAAAGTGAGATTGAAGAGAGCTGGTGAGCTGTTAGAAGAGGCGGTCGGGTTATTGGAAAGAGATTCATATAAATCGGCAAATAATAGAGCATTTTATGCAATTGAGAAAGGCATTAAAGCACTTTTGGCAATGAAACAGATTGAGGTAACAACGCACAACGGAGGATTGAAGCAGTTTAATTACTGTTTTATCTATAATGGAGATGGTACTTTTACGCCAGAGGATTATCAAAAAATTGCGAGTGCTGAACAAATTCGTAATGCATCTGATTATGATGATTTTTATGTCGCCAGCAAAGAGGAGACAAGACAATTAGTAGAAAACGCTAAGTACATTGTAGAAAAAATAGGCAGTTATATTGAGACTTTTTAATTTATTAGTTTATGGGGCAAGGACAAAAATGAAAAATAGTATCAAATTCATAAGAATTGCCGTGTTTTCAATAGCGATTTTTTCTATATTATAATATGGCTTATAATATCTTCTCAGAAAGAACTTGAAAAAATAACTGATATAGAAAATACTTTTCGTGGAAACGGATGGGACAAGATAGAAGCACCGGCATGGGGCGTATCCGATGATGAGCAGATCTTCTCAATGAGTGTTAATTCAGAGAAAGTGGATGAAGTAATGCAAATAGATGAAATAGACGGAAAGAAATACTATTTTTGGATTATGACTAATGTAGAAGAAATAGAAACTATTGATGATGTGAAAGAAGCAAAAATAGAATTTTTTTAGATAAATAAAAAATAGTACTTGCAAATCAAATAAACATGCTGTATAATTTCAAGTTGTAACGCTGATGGGCTATCGCCAAACGGTAAGGCAACGGACTCTGACTCCGTCATTTCAAGGTTCGAATCCTTGTAGCCCAGCTAAAGCAGCCTCAGTGAAGTGATTCGCTGAGGTTTTTTATTAATAATATATTTTTGTAGGATTTTTGCTAATTTATATTAAAAAGAAGGTAATTCAAATGTACACATTTCAAAGCAGAATACGTTATAGCGAAGTGGGAACGGATGGAAGACTGACACTTGAGTCCTTACTTGACTATTTTCAGGACTGCTCCACCTTTCATTCGGAAGATATCGGACTGGGCGTGGACTATCTGAAGGAAAGGAATATGGCATGGTTGTTGTCTTCGTGGCAGATAGTGATAGAGCGTTACCCGAATTTATGTGAGAATGTGATTATAGGTACTTCACCCTATGAATTCAAGGCTTTTATGGGATACAGGAATTTCCTGATGCAGACAGAATCGGGAGAGCGACTTGCTTATGCCAATTCTATATGGAGCCTGATGGATATGGAGAAGATGATTCCGGCTAAACCACCGAAGGAAATGACGGAGGGCTATGTATTGTCGGAGAAACTGCCTATGGACTATGCACCGAGAAAGATTGCAGTTCCGGAGGGCGGCATACAGAATGAGGCTGTCCAGGTCGGAGTGCACAATCTGGATACAAACGGACACATGAATAACGGACAGCATGTAAGGATGGCTATGCAATATATTCCCAAAAACTTTCATATAGCCCAGATGCGTGCAGAATATAAGAAACAGGCGTTGTTAGGTGATGTTATAATTCCGGTTGTATCGGCTGATGCGCAGGGAACACTCTATACTGTCGTTTTAGGCACAGAGGATGGAGCGCCTTACAGTATTGTTGAATTTACAGGTAAGAAAGAAGCATAGCTCTCGGAGAAAGGTATGGTTATTGGATGATAACGTTAGGCGAAATACAGACGTTGACAATAGTAAAAAAAGTGGATTTTGGCGTCTATCTGGCTGACAAAGAATTGCCGGAGGAGAAAATCCTTCTGCCGGCAAAGCAGGTGCCTCGTGATGCGGAGCTGGGCAGCAGTGTTGAAGTATTTGTTTATAGGGATTCTAAGGACCGTCCGATAGCGACTACCAATAAGCCGATGCTTACCCTGGGTCAAGTTGCGAAACTGAGGGTAGCTCAGATGGGAAGAAACGGCGCTTTTTTGAATTGGGGCTTGGAGAAAGATTTACTGCTTCCCTTTAAAGAACAGATAGGACAGGTGAGAGAAGGCGGGGAATATCTTGTAGCTCTTTATGTCGATAAAAGTAACAGACTCTGCGCTACTATGCATATATATCCTTATCTGCGTCAGGACAGTCCATACGGTAAAGATGATAAAGTGACCGGAACGGTATATGAAATCAGTGATAACTTTGGAGCTTTTGTGGCGGTGGATGATATTTATTCGGGACTTATTACCAAGAAGGAAATGTATGGAGATATCAGGCTGGGTACTTCTGTGTCAGCCAGAGTCATTGATATAAAAGAAGACGGAAAGCTTAACTTAAGCGTCCGCGAAAAAGCATATATGCAAATCGGTCCGGATGCGGAGAAACTGCTGAGTATAATCGACAGCTATGATGGCGTACTGCCTTTTACGGATAAAGCATCTCCGGAGGTCATTAAAAAGGTAACGCAGATGAGCAAAAATGAATTTAAGAGAGCAGTAGGGCATCTTTTAAAGGAAAAAAAGATATCTATTGGAGAGAAAACAATCTATAAAATATAATAAACTAAGGAAAGGAACATATCGTATGAACGGTATGGTGGATATCGCTTTATATGAATAATAAAAAGGTAAACTGGCTCTATTTATGTATAATACTTGCTAACTATGCTTTAATGCTGCTGATATGGGTTTTTGTATTTCAGGGTATAGCGCTTAATATTGGAATCGTTGGAAATCTTTTTATGGCGCAGGCAATTATGCTGGTGCCGGCGCTGATTTTTGCAATTACGTCATATATGAAATCCGGAGCAGCGAGTTTTAATGAATTTCTAGGATTTCACAAGATTAAAATATCTACATTCTTTATGGTGATTTTGTTTACTTTTCTTCTTATGCCGATGACATCGGCTATCAATGCCATATCTATGCTTTTTGTAGATAATGCAGTCGAATCAATAAGCGGCGATGTGCTGCAGATGCCATTCCTTGTAATGCTGTTTATGATTGCAATCTTTGGCCCGTTCAGTGAGGAATTTGTATTTCGTGGAATAATATTCAGAGGCTATAAGAATTCGGGCTCAGTATTGCAGGCTGTTATCTGGTCGGCTGTATTGTTTGGAGTAATGCATTTGAATTTCAATCAGGCGGCGTATGCAGTTGCAATGGGATTTATGTGTGCGTTGGTAGTGGAGGCAAGCGGCAGCCTGTGGGCGTCTGTTGTTGCGCACATGGTCTTTAACGCTCCGTCTGTATTCACGATGTATCTGTCTGACTTCTTCCAGTCGGGTACTTCTGATGGAAGTGTGGAGGAAGCGCTTACTAATGAGGATTTGATTGCGATGATAGGACCGGCGCTTTTTATGGCGGTAATTGCAACGTCGCTGGCGGTATGCGTATTGATTTGGATTGCAAAAAATGAGAATAGGTCGGAGCATTTTAAAAATATTTGGGCACGCCGCAAAGAAAACAAAGGACGTATTATTAGCATCCCGCTTATCATTGCTTTTATATTAGCTTTATTTTATATGACTGGGGGATTTACATTTGTAATGCAACTGATTTATATGTGGTTTATATTTTAATTAGGTAATACAAAACGCCACCGATATCAGTGGCGTTTTGTTTAGATATACGTGTCAAAGTTAGAACCAACAGCCGGATTAACTGAACGCTCCATTGCAGCAGCGTCCATCATACTGACAAGCTGTTCTCCGGTGGACGAAGCGGCATCTAAAGACTTGCTTAGCATCGCTACACCATAAGCAGTATTCGTCTGTACTGCTGACATTGACATGGATAATTTTGCAATATCCATAATGGACACCTCCCTCTGATTCACCTCTAAATCTAACCATATGATACCATATATCAGTTTTCTTTACAAGTAATTACGAATAAGATATTATAGAAAGAGAAATAAAATTTATTTATATTAATTGCGAGAACTTTATATGAAAAATATTAACTTACTGGGAATAAAACTGAAGGATCGCTATGTGAAGGAATCACTTACACTGACTGATAAATTCCTGCATGAAGGCACAGCGCATACAATACTATATTTGACGGCGCCTGTACTGATGGAAGCAGTCAAAAATGAAGATGAGAAGGCCTGGATTGAATCTGCTGACCTGACTTTATGGGGAGATACGGAGATTCTTAAAGCTGCGGATGTAACGGCGAAGGCGAGGTATCGTGAGGTGCAGGAGAAGGAATTTATGAAAGCCCTGTTGTACAGAGTTGCGCAGGAGCATATGCCGGTTCTCGTCCTTTCGGATACATATGAACGTACGGAAGAGTTAAAAAAGGAGCTTATGGAGATACAGGACGGCATTACAATAGCCAGGACTGTAGCTATTTCGGAAATGGAAGAGAAACACGAAGATATTATTAATGATATCAATATGATAGCACCGACAATCATTTTTATGAGGATGCCGTTTTTGCTACAGCAGAAATGGCTAATGCGCAGCAGACAGTATATAAACACGAAAATCTGGGTGGGACTTCCGGAGGATTTTAGGTGCGCATGGAAGAGGGAACTGCCGATTGCTAAAATAGGAAAGAGGCTTTTGAATCTGTGGTTTAACAGGAGAGTTAATAAATATAAAAAGTAGAGCGGCAATTTGCCCTCTGCTTTTTTTGTATATTTTTCCAAAAAATTTTTGTGCGAAAATTTGTCAAAATAATTAAAAATACACAAAAAATTCACGTTTTAGGGTAGATTATTTTGGTAAAATAGATTAAAATAGAATGCAGATGTATTTTTTTGCAGAAATTATCAGGCCTTATTATTGTATAAATGTGCTAAAAATTTACTGACGGAAATTTTAATGCATTTTGAAAGGGTGATTACAAATGATTTCAAATCAGATTTTACAGAATACTATCGAGGGATTGAAAGCAATAGCACGTGTGGAACTTTGCATAATGGATATCGACGGAAAAGTCGTTGTTATGACTACGGATGAGATGGAAAAGTGTTCAAATCTTGCGGCGGAGTTTGCCAAATCGCCTGCAGACTCTCAGGAGATACAGGGATATCAGTTCTTTAAGATTTTTGAAGATCAGAAGCTGGAGTATATTCTGATTGCCGGCGGCATTGGTGAGGATGTCTATATGGTAGGCAAAATGTCGTCTTTTCAGATTCAGAATCTTATAGTGGCATATAAAGAAAGATTTGATAAGGATAATTTTATCAAAAATCTTCTTTTGGACAATCTTTTGCTGGTGGATATATACAGCAGGGCTAAGAAATTGCATATTCCCACGAATGACAGAAGAGCGGTAATGATTATTGAGACAGACAATGCAAAGGAAAGTAATGTGCTGGAAATCATGCGTGGTTATTTCGGCGGCAGCAGTATGGATTTTACTACAGCCGTAGATGAAAATAATGTAATCGTTGTAAAGAGCCTGTCTGAGGGAGAGAACAACAGAGAAATTGAAAAAGCTGCGGCGGGGATAGCGGCATTTTTAGAGAAAGAACGTATGAAGAATGTAAGAATTGCATATGGTACAGCGGTCAGTGAACTTAAGGAAGTCAGCCGTTCATATAAAGAGGCGCGTATGGCCCTGGATGTCGGAAAAATCTTTTTTGAGGAAAGAGACATAATAGCGTATAGCGAACTTGGCATAGGTCGTTTGATTTATCAACTGCCGATTCCTCTTTGTAAAATGTTTATTAAGGAAATTTTTGATGGAAGAAGCCCGGATGATTTCGACGAAGAGACGTTGATGACCATTAACAAGTTTTTTGAAAACAGCCTGAATGTATCAGAGACTTCCCGACAGCTTTTCATACATAGAAATACGCTTGTATATCGGCTTGATAAATTGCAGAAGAATACAGGATTGGATTTAAGGGTGTTTGAAGATGCAATTACTTTTAAAATAGCGCTTATGGTTGTTAAATATATGAAATATATGGAGAGTTTTGAGTATTAAAGTGAGAGGAGCAGATCTATAATGGATGCGTCTGTAAGAAAGAGAAGGAGAAAAGCAACGGCAGAGAATAGGAACGATGAGATCATTTCACTTACGAACGTAAGTAAGGCCTATTCAACCGGAGCACCGGCATTAAAGGAAGTTAATCTGCATATCAGCAAAGGGGAATTCGTTTTTATTGTTGGTGACAGCGGTTCGGGAAAATCTACATTAATCAAACTGCTTATGCGTGAGCTTACGATTACGAGCGGCGAGATTAAAGTCATGGGTTATGACCTTTCCAGAATAAAGCATAGAAAGATACCGAAGTTCCGGCGTAATATTGGTATTGTATTTCAGGACTTCCGCTTGCTAAAGGATAGGAATGTGTATGAAAACGTGGCTTTTGCGCAGAGAATCATACAGAAATCCAATAAGGAAATCAGGAGAAATGTGCCGAGTATTCTTGCTGTTGTAGGGCTCGCGGGAAAGTACAAAGCCAAACCAAGACAGCTTTCGGGTGGTGAACAACAGCGTGTAGCTCTGGCAAGGGCGCTGGTTAATGAACCGGCTATTCTGCTGGCAGATGAGCCTACAGGAAATCTGGACCCCAAGAACTCATTGGAAATTATGAGACTTCTTGAGCAGATTAATGAGAACGGCACAACTGTACTGGTCGTTACCCATAATAAGGAAATTGTCAATGCTATGCAGAAAAGGGTGGTCACTTTGAAGCGGGGCGTAATTGTGAGCGATGAAGAAAAGGGAGGATATATTGATGAGGATTAGTACGTTTTTCTATACAATCCGTCAGGGATTTCGTAATATTTTTAGAAATAAATCGTTCACCCTTGCTTCTATTGCAACAATAGGTGCCTGTTTGTTTTTATTTGGATTGTTCTATTCAATTATTGCGAATTTTCAGTATATCGTAAAAAATGCTGAGCAGAAGGTTTACATTACGGTTTTTTTTGACGAGGGATTGGAGGATGTCAGAAAACAGGAAATTGGAGAAATGATTTCGCGGAGGACAGAGGTATCCGAGATTCATTATGTATCTGCAGATGAAGCATGGGAAACCTTTAAGCACGATTGGCTAAAGGAGTATTCAGATGGATTTACGGAAAATCCGCTTGCTAATTCCGATAACTATCGGGTTTACTTAAGTGATGTTTCCATGCAGTCTGCATTAGTGACATATGTATTGTCTGTTCAGGGGGTCAGGAAAGTAAATCGATTTGAAGTACTGTCGTCAACCCTGACGGGAATCAATGCGCTGATAGCATATACTTCAGTGGGAATTATTGCAATCTTATTGGCAGTGGCAGTATTCCTGATAAGCAATACCGTGACAATCGGAATTTCTGTCAGAAAAGAAGAAATTAACATTATGAAATATATCGGAGCAACGGATTTCTTTGTCAGGTCGCCATTTGTTATTGAGGGAATGCTGATTGGTTTGATTGGAGCCGCGCTTCCCTTGGTGACTATTTACTTTTTATACAATAAGGTTATGGAATATATGGTGGAAAGGTTTGAGATGCTTAGCGGACTGCTCAGTTTCCTGACGGTTGGTGAAATTTTCCATGTACTTATTCCGGTTTCTTTGGGAATCGGCATAGGAATCGGCTTTTTTGGCAGCTTTGCTACCGTCAAGAAGCATCTGAGGGTTTAGTACAGGATTCGTTATGGTAATGGCAGATATATGGGATTTATGAAAGGCAGCAAACGTATGATAAAGCGTTATAAAAAAATATTTTGTATTATAATATGTCTCGGTATAGTCTTTCTTTTTCCGCCGAAACCTGTGGAGGCAGTTACCAACGATAGTATTAAGGAGAAAGAGGCCGAGATTGAGGCGGCCAAGCAGGAAGTTTCCAAGCTGAAAAGCAGTATGACTGATGTTGAAGCACTCAAAAAAGAATTGGAGAAATCCAAAAGCAGCCTGACAGCATATGTAACGGAGTTAGATACGCAGCTTGCTAATATTCAGGATAAGATTGATGAATACAAAACGATGATTACAGATAAAGAGACTGAGATTGAAGAGACGACCGAAGAATTGGAAACTGCAACCGCGAAACAGGAAGAACAGTATGAGGCGATGAAGGCACGCATCAAATTCATGTATGAATGCGGTGATACACTTTATATGGAGTTGCTCCTTTCTGCGGACAATTTCGTGGACCTGATGAACAAGGCGGATTATATCGAAGCATTATCTGCATATGACAGAGACCAGTTGGATGAATATATAAGCACTACAGAATTGATAGCCCTCTGTAAAGAGGAACTGGAAATTGAGAAGGAAGCTTTGGAAGAGGCAAAGCTTGCTGTCGAAGATGAAGAGGCAGCAGTCAACACATTGATGGCCGAGAAGCAGACGCAGCTTACTTCCGTGACAGCGGATATATCCACTAAAGCGGCGGCAATTAAAGAATATGAAGATCTGATAGCTCAGGAGAATGAGGAAATAAAGGCATTAGAAAAGGCTGTTGCAGAGGAAAAGGCAAGACTTGCAGCAGCAAACGCCAAGGCGAGAGTTTATGATGGCGGTATGTTTTCATGGCCATGCCCCTCTTACAGTAGAATTTCTGACGAATACGGATATCGGACAGACCCTATACTCGGAACTCAGAAATTCCATAATGGGCTTGACCTTGCGGCACCGTATGGATCTACAATTTATGCAGCATATGATGGGGATGTGATAGCAGCGACATATAGCTCTTCCATGGGGAACTACATTATGATAGACCACGGAGATGGTTTATATACCATCTACATGCATGCCTCAGCGCTATATGTGTCGAAAGGACAGAGTGTTTATAAGGGGCAGTCGATTGCAGCAGTAGGCAGTACCGGGCGTTCAACAGGTAATCATTTGCATTTCAGTGTTCGTCTTAATGGAAACTATGTGAGCCCGTGGAATTATTTACAGTAAGGAATTAAAATAATAATATAAATGGAGATGAATGATTTTGGATAATTATGGATATAGTAATAATAATGAAATGAATCAGGGAGCGGCGAATAATTTGTATCCTAATGGACAACAGAAGCCACAGAATCAGCAGAACCCGCAGGGAGTACGGCAGGAATCACGTCAAACGAAGGGAATGTTTATCGTAGGATTACTGACGGGTATACTTGCCAGTGTGCTTACAGCAAGCTGTATATTTGTTGGAGCGCAGGCGGATGCTGCCTTCAAAATTGCAAATGCCCAGCCGGCAAACACCGAAAGGAAATCGGCGGATGGTGTTACTAACGACGATACGATTGCGAAGCTGGAATCGATTGAAGAGGTTATAGAGAAATATTATTATAATGAAGAAGATATCAATACCGACGAAATGATTGAGGGAATGTATGCCGGAATGGTAGCGTCTTTAGGTGATCCGTACTCTGTTTATTATACTGCGGAAGAATGGAAAGCACTGATGCAGGATACAGAGGGTGTTTATTACGGCATTGGAGCATATGTAAGTTTGGATGAAAAGACCGGGTATGGGAAGATCAGCGGTGTTATAGCAGGTACTCCTGCGCAGGAAGCAGGTTTGAGAGAGAATGACATTATATATGAAGTAGACGGTGAGTCGGCATATGGATTGGAACTGTCAGAAATAGTTGCAATGATTAAGGGTGAGGAAGGAACAACCGTACATCTTACTATTTACAGAGAAGGTGAACCGGACTATCTGGAGATAGATGTAGTAAGGAAAAAGATTGAATCCCCTACGGTTAACCATGAAATGCTGGACAATGGTATAGGCTATATCCAGATTACGGAATTTGACGAAGTAACTTATGATCAGTTTGTCGAAGCATTGGCAGTGATAAAAGGCTCCGACGCTAAAGGACTTATTCTTGATCTGCGTAGTAATCCCGGTGGAAGCCTTTCTGTAGTGGTAGATATCGCAAGACAGATTCTGCCGAAAGGACTGGTTGTATATACAGAAGACCGTTCAGGAAAGCGCACGGAATATAACTGCGATGGGAAAAAAGAATTACAGATGCCTTTGATTGTATTGGTGAATGGCAATTCTGCCAGCGCTTCTGAAATTCTTGCAGGCGCTATCAAGGATTATGATAAAGGGGTACTCATCGGTACTACCACTTATGGAAAAGGCATCGTGCAGAGAATACTTCCGCTTACTGACGGAACGGCATTGAAACTTACGGTCAGTGCATACTATACACCGAATGGTAATAACATTCATAATATAGGCATTGAACCGGATATCGTATGTGAGTTTGATGCAGATGCATATTATGATGACGGCATTGATAATCAATTAGAACGTGCTATAGAAGAGATGGAAGATATGATTAGATAATAGGATTTTTATGATATTTGCCAAGGAGTGCTCATATTACAGGAACACTCCTTTTGTATATTATTACAACATATCTGATTGCGAAATTATTGTTTCGAGTCACGAACTTGAACAAAATAAACAAAAATGCGGCTCATTGCGGAGCAGAGACGCCCCATTTTTGTTTATTTAGTCCAAGTTCTGGCTATTGAGATAGAGTTTTGCAATTATCTAATTATTACAACAACCAGAACTTAGGTAAAGTAAATAAAAATGGAGCGTCTCTGCATTGCAATGAGCTCCGTTTTTATTTACTTTATCTAAGTTCGTGAAAACAGAATAAAATCAGAACAAATGTTTGTATAGTGCTGTACAAATCCCCAAACTTATGATATCATTAATACTGTTTATGGAGGTGATTTTTAGTGCAAAATTTTTCTGCGAAAAATGAATCAAAACCTTTTAAACTTCACAGTGAATACCAACCTACCGGTGACCAGCCTCAGGCTATCGCTGAGCTTGTGAAAGGCTTCAAGGAAGGAAATCAATTTCAGACGTTGCTGGGAGTTACCGGTTCCGGAAAAACATTCACAATGGCGAATGTTATTCAACAGCTCCAGAAACCGACTTTGGTAATAGCGCACAATAAAACACTGGCAGCGCAGTTATATGGTGAATTTAGGGAATTTTTTCCGGAGAATGCCGTAGAATACTTTGTAAGTTACTATGATTATTATCAACCCGAAGCGTATGTTCCGTCTACGGATACTTATATTGCAAAAGACTCTTCCATTAATGATGAAATTGATAAGCTCAGACTGTCCGCTACTGCATCCCTTGCAGAACGTAGAGATGTGGTAGTAGTAGCCAGCGTTTCGTGTATTTACGGATTGGGAAGTCCGGATGATTATGAAGAAATGATTGTGTCCCTTCGCCCCGGTATGACTAAGGACAGGGATCAGGTAATAAGGGAACTGATAAATATACAGTATAATAGGAATGATATGGATATGGAACGCGGCTGCTTTCGCGTGCGTGGTGACGTAGTGGAAGTATATCCGGCGGAGGGCGGCGATTATCTTATAAGGATTGAATTCTTCGGAGACGAGATAGACAGGATTGCACAGACTGATCCTTTGACGGGACAGGTTCACGCAACATTGGAACATATTGCTATCTTTCCGGCGTCTCATTATGTTGTTCCTCAGGAGAAAATTAATGAGGCATGTAAAAATATTGAAATAGAAATGGAAGAGAGGGTAAAATATTTCAAGGGTGAAGATAAATTGCTGGAGGCGCAGCGGATTGCTGAACGCACGAATTTCGATATTGAGATGCTGCGGGAAACTGGCTTTTGTTCCGGAATTGAGAACTATTCCAGACATCTGAACGGTATGCCTCCGGGTGCAACGCCTTTTACCCTGATGGATTATTTCAAAGACGACTTTCTTATTATTATAGATGAATCACATATGACTGTGCCGCAGATACGAGGAATGTATTCTGGCGATCGTGCCAGAAAAACAACGTTGGTAGATTATGGCTTCCGTCTGCCCTCGGCTTTGGATAACAGACCTCTTAACTTTGGAGAATTTGAGCAGCATATTGATCAGATGATGTTTGTGTCGGCAACTCCGTCTGATTATGAGGCGGAGCATGAACTGTTGCGTACGGAACAGATTATCAGACCGACAGGACTGCTTGATCCGGAAGTGGACGTAAGACCTGTAGAAGGACAGATTGACGATTTGGTGACAGAGATTAATAAAGAGGTAGAGAAGAAAAACAAAGTTCTGGTAACTACCCTGACGAAGCGTATGGCGGAAGACCTGACAGAATATATGAACGATGTGGGAATCCGCGTGAAATATTTGCATTCCGATATTGACGCCCTGGAGCGAGCGGAAATTATTCGGGATATGAGGTTGAATGTATTTGATGTTCTTGTAGGAATTAATCTGCTGAGAGAAGGATTGGATATTCCGGAGGTTTCTCTGGTAGCGATTCTGGATGCAGATAAAGAGGGCTTCCTGCGCTCGGAAACTTCTCTGATACAGACGATAGGACGTGCTGCCAGAAATGTGGATGGACATGTTATAATGTATGCCGATAACATGACTGATTCCATGAAGGTTGCTATTTCGGAGACAAACAGAAGACGCGAAATCCAGCAAAAATACAATGAAGAACATGGAATTACACCACAGTCCATCAGGAAAGCGGTTCGGGATTTAATAAGCATTTCCAAAGTTATCGACAAAGAAGAAGTCAAGTTTGAAAAAGACCCTGAGTCCATGAGTCGTCAGGAATTAGAAAAACTGGTCAAGGATGTGGAGAAGAAGATGAAGAAAGCTGCGGCAGATTTGAATTTCGAAGCTGCAGCAGAACTGCGTGATAAGATGGTAGAACTTAAGAAAATACTACGAGATATGGAAGAGGAGAATCAAAAATGACTGACACAGTAAAAATGCGACCGAGGGAATATATCAAGATAAGGGGAGCAAGCGAGCATAATCTGAAGCATATCGATGTGGATATTCCACGTAATGAATTTGTAGTTCTTACAGGACTTTCGGGTTCGGGTAAATCTTCCCTGGCATTTGATACCATATATGCGGAAGGTCAGAGAAGGTACATGGAATCGCTCTCGTCCTATGCAAGACAGTTCTTAGGACAGATGGAGAAACCGAATGTTGAGAAAATAGAAGGGCTTTCTCCTGCAATTTCCATAGACCAGAAATCTACTAACAGGAATCCTCGCTCTACGGTAGGTACGGTTACGGAAATCTATGACTATTTTCGTCTTCTTTATGCCAGAATCGGAACACCGCATTGTCCTAATTGTGGCAAGGAAATTAAAAAGCAGACTGTAGATCAGATGGTGGATCAGATACTTGCCATGCCGGCGGGAACTAAGATTCAACTGCTGGCGCCGGTTGTCAGGGGTCGAAAAGGCGAGCATGTCAAGGTATTTGAAAGAGCAAAGAAAAGCGGTTATGTCAGAATCAGGGTAGACGGAAATTTGTATGAACTTTCCGAGGAAATCAAACTCGATAAAAATATTAAGCATAATATTGAAATTATTGTAGACAGGCTGGTTGTAAAAGAAGGAATCGAGAGACGACTGACCGATTCCATAGAAAATGTACTGAATCTGTCAGAGGGATTGATGATTCTGGACGTAATCGATGGTGAGCCGATTACTTTTAGTGAAAGCTTTTCCTGTCCGGATTGTGGTATCAGTATTGGAGAGATTGAACCAAGGAGCTTCTCTTTTAACAACCCTTTTGGCGCGTGTCCTGAATGTTTCGGTCTGGGATATAAGATGGAATTTGACGCAGATCTGATGATTCCGGATAAAACCGTGAGTATAAAGGATGGTGCTATTGTTGCGATGGGCTGGCAGTCCAGTGGCAGCGAAGGCAGTTTTACCAATGCAATTTTACAGGCGCTTGCTAAAGAATATAAGTTCAGCCTTGATACACCTTTTGAAGAACTGCCGGATTCCGTGCAGCAGGTAATTATTTATGGAACGAACGGCAAAAAAGTGGAAGTACATTATAAGGGGCAGCGTGGAGAAGGCGTATATCCGGTTGCTTTTGAAGGACTGATTAAGAATGTTGAGCGCAAATACAGAGAGACCGGCTCGGAAATAATGAAACAGGAATACGAAGAATTTATGCGTATTACGCCATGCAGAGAGTGTAATGGAATGCGGCTTAAGAAAGAATCTCTTGCTGTAACTGTGTGTGATAGGAATATATATGAGATTACATCAATGTCAATCAAAAACCTGCATGAATTTGTCGGAAACATGAACCTGACTAAGCAGCAGGAATTGATAGGAAAGCAGATTTTGAAAGAAATAAGGGCAAGAGTAGGATTTCTTATCGAGGTAGGATTAGATTATCTTGCTTTGTCCAGAGCAACGGCATCGTTGTCTGGAGGCGAAGCACAGAGAATCAGACTGGCAACCCAGATTGGTTCAGGACTTGTAGGAGTATGTTATATTTTGGATGAGCCAAGCATTGGCCTGCATCAGAGGGATAACGATAAGCTCATAGCTGCCTTAAGGAATTTGAAGGATATGGGGAATACTTTGGTCGTCGTGGAACATGATGAGGATACGATGTTAGCAGCGGACCATATTGTTGATATCGGTCCGGGAGCAGGTTCGCACGGTGGCGAGGTGGTTGCGGAAGGCACTGCGGAAGAAATCATGCGTGTTGAAGAGTCCATAACGGGGCAGTATTTAAGCGGTAAAATGCAGATTCCGGTGCCGAACAGCAGAAGAAAGGCAGCTGGACACCTTACTATTAAAGGCGCAGAAGAAAATAATCTGAAAGGCATAGATGTTAAGATTCCTCTGGGAGTTATGACCTGTGTGACAGGAGTTTCCGGTTCGGGGAAAAGCTCCTTGATAAATGAAATTCTATATAAACGTCTGGCAAGGGATTTGAACAGAGCGAGAACAATACCGGGCAGGCATCAGAATATACTTGGCATAAAACAGCTTGATAAGGTTATTAATATTGACCAGTCGCCAATAGGAAGAACCCCCCGTTCTAATCCGGCGACTTATACGGGCGTCTTTGACCAGATTAGGGATCTCTTTGCATCAACTATGGATGCCAAGGCAAGAGGATACAACAAGGGAAGATTCAGCTTTAATGTGAAGGGCGGACGATGTGAGGCGTGCAGCGGTGACGGAATCATCAAGATAGAGATGCACTTCTTACCGGATGTATATGTACCATGTGAAGTCTGTGGCGGTAAACGGTATAATAGGGAAACTCTGGAAGTTAAATATAAGGGAAAGAGCATCTATGATGTACTGGATATGACTGTGGAAGAAGCTGTGCCGTTTTTTGAGAATGTGCCTTCTATAAAAAGAAAGATAGAAACCTTATATGATGTAGGCCTTTCATATGTAAAGCTTGGACAGCCATCTACCACACTGTCAGGAGGCGAGGCTCAGCGCATTAAGCTGGCTACTGAACTTAGCCGGCGTAGTACTGGCAAAACTATTTACATTCTTGACGAACCGACAACCGGATTGCATTTTGCAGATGTTCATAAGCTGGTAGATATTTTGCACAAACTGACTGACGGTGGAAATACGGTGGTTGTAATTGAGCATAATCTGGACGTGATTAAGACAGCCGATTATATCATAGATTTAGGCCCCGAAGGCGGTGATGGCGGTGGAACCGTTATTGCAGAGGGCACCCCGGAACAGATTGCGAATAACCCTGATTCCTATACCGGCGTATATGTGAAAAAAATGTTAGAGAGAGCGAGTGGCAAATAAAATTTTTTTAAATCAGGGGTTAAGAAAAATAAAATAGATGTCGATAAATTTATTAGCATGGATGCTGATATCAGAATGGATGGAACTGTTCTGGTTTTGGCATCTTTTTAAATTTTTCCTAAAAAATAAAAAAAATTAGGAAAGCCCTTTGAAAAACTCTTTCTTTAGGTTATAATGTATATTGCGAATTATGCCTTTATATTCATTTAGGCATTAAAATGTTTACTTTGATGGCAATTGGAAATTATCTTATAATAGATACCGCGTATACAGGGAGAAAGGGGATACAAAGATGCAGTATACAGATATAGGGATTGATTTGGGAACCGCCAGTATTTTAGTTTACATCAGGGGGAAAGGTGTTGTTTTAAAAGAGCCGTCTGTTGTAGCTTTTGACAGAGATACAAACAAAATAAAAGCAATTGGTGAAGATGCACGACTGATGCTTGGAAGGACGCCGGGTAATATCGTAGCAGTCAGGCCATTACGTCAGGGTGTTATTTCTGATTATCGTGTAACAGAAAAAATGATGAAATATTTCATTCAGAAAGCACTCGGCAAGAAAAGCTTCAGGAAACCTCGTATTGCCGTATGTGTACCCAGCGGTGTCACAGAAGTTGAGAAGAAAGCAGTAGAAGATGCAACTTATATGGCGGGAGCCAGAGAAGTGTCTATTATAGAAGAGCCGATTGCAGCGGCTATCGGCGCCGGAATCGATATTTCCAAACCATGTGGAAATATGATAGTGGATATTGGCGGCGGTACATCGGATATAGCTGTTATTTCTCTTGGAGGCACTGTAGTTAGCGCATCCATTAAGATTGCCGGAGATGATTTTGATGAGGCAATTGTACGTTATATGCGTAAGAAGCATAATCTGCTGATTGGTGAAAGAACTGCAGAAGATTTGAAAATCAAAATCGGTACCGCTTTTAGAAGACCGGAGTTAGATTATATGGATGTCAGAGGACGTAACCTTGTGACAGGACTTCCGAGAACTGTCAAAGTTTCTTCGGAAGAAACAGAAGAAGCTCTGCACGAAACAACGGTACAGATAGTTGAAACTATACACAGTGTACTGGAAAAAACACCTCCGGAGCTTGCCGCGGATATCGCAGACAGAGGTATTGTATTGACCGGAGGCGGAAGCCTGCTTCGTGGATTGGAAGATTTGATTGCTGAGAAAACGGGAATCAACACTATGACTGCAGAAGATCCGATGACTGCGGTTGCAATCGGGACCGGCAAATATGTAGAATTTTTAGCGGGATACAGAGAAGACTAAACCAAAGGGGTATGAAAGGAAGTAAAAGAGGATGCTTAAAGGTTTATATACTGCCTATACGGGCATGATTAACGAACAGCATAGAATGGATACCATGACCAATAATCTGGCGAATGCGACGACTAATGGTTATAAGAAAGAAGGGGCTACAAGTCAGTCTTTTGACAGAGTATTGGCTTATAAGATAAAAGACACTTCAGAGACTCCCAATCTACCGAATCATATTGGAACTATGTCTCTTGGAGTTAAGATTGGTGAAAATTATGTGGATTATTCGGGAGGTCCTTTCAAAGTAACTGATAATCCGTTGGATTTGGCGCTGTCGGAAAATGGTTTTTTTGCAATAGAATTTACAAATAAAGCAGGTGAAACTTCGACGAAATATACCAGAGACGGTAATTTCACGATGACGACCCGGGGTGAACTTGTAACACAGGATGGCGATTTCGTATTGGGAAGCGGCGGAAGACATATACGTTTGAACCCCAATGAACCTGTTACCATAAACAGAATGGGTGAAATTTATCAGGGTGATGCTTATGTTGATACTATTATGGTAGCAGACTTTGCTGATTATAATTATCTTGAGCGTTATGGTGAAAATTATTTTCAGCCGGTTGATGGCGCTGAGCTAATACCCTCAGAAAGCGAAGTGTATTCAGGTTATCTGGAAATGGCAAATATGTCCGTTGTTACGGAAATGGTAAATATGATTACGATACAGAGACAGTATGAGGCTAATCAAAAAGTGATTACTACATATGACAGTACATTAGATGATGCGGTAAATCAGACGGGAAGAATCTAAGCGGAATCTGAATGAAGACAGGTGAGAAAAGGAAGGTAAAGTAAATGGTTAGGAGTTTATGGACAGCGGCAACAGGTATGAATGCACAGCAGACAAATGTGGATACGATTGCGAACAATCTTGCGAACGTTAATTCAGCAGGTTATAAGGCGCAGAATGCACAGTTTAAGTCTCTGCTTTATCAGACCTTGCAGACAAAAACAACGACAGCTAATGGAGATCCTAAGCCGACAACCTCTCAAGTAGGACTTGGCGTAAGAACATCTTCTATTAATAATATTTTCACGCAGGGCAGCTTATTGGCATCGGAGAGTGATACAGCATTTGCAATTTCCGGTGAAGGTTTCTTTGCAGTGAGGGGAGAAGACGGAAATACATATTATACGAGAAATGGTGACTTTACATGGTCAATGGCGCCAAACGGCGGTCTTATTCTGACTAATCAGGATGGACTTCCGGTGCTTACGACTACAGGAAGAGATATAACTCTGAATCGTAATTATGTTGCAAGTAAAGTCTTTGTAGATCAGACCGGAGAAGTATGCTATCCGGATGAGAATAATAATCCACAGCCTATCGGTATGAAGATAGGATTATATCAGTTCAATAATCCTGGCGGTTTGGAGAGAGTGGGCGATACACTCTTTGAAGTGACTGAAGCGAGTGGTGGACCTCTGAATGAAGAGACCAATAACAATGTGAGGAAGAGTGAAATTGTTCAGGGGTATCTTGAAGGCTCCAATGTTTCCGTTGCTGATGAAATGGTAAATCTGATTGTGGCACAGCGTGCATACGAGATGAATTCCAAAGCTATTACAACATCAGATTCCATGATGGATACAGCTAATAATCTGAAACGTTAATAATATTATTATCTGAAGAAAATATATTCTGAGGATTTTTACGGAGGGTAAAGCACGATGGATATTGGCGGAATATCAAATTATACTAACTATCTTGAAGAGGCTAACAAAGCATCAACTAAGGAGTTGGAGAATAAGTTAAATAGAGCGGCGGATAACGATGCGGAAGATGCAGAACTTCTTGAAGCCTGTAAACAGTTTGAAGCATATTTATGGGAACAGGTTTTGAAAGGGATGGAAAAAACAACCAAAGTGTTTGGTGATGACGATGAAGAAGACGGTTATGCGAGCAATATGACGAGCTATTTTAAAGATAGCGCATTTCAGGAAATTGCCAAGCAGATAACATCTGAAGAGGGAGGACCTAATTCACTTTCACAAATGCTATATGAGCAGATGAAAAGGAATATTAATCCGGTTACTCCGTCAGATTTAAAAGCTGAAAACGTTGAATAAAAATTTATAAAGCAGGCTGCCGGTTATGGCAGCTTGTTTGCATATTATGAAAAGGTATGATAAAATAAAGCAAGATTGTGAGGAAGATATCCGGCAAGGTTAGTGAATTACTTATGGAAAAAATACGAGGATATATTGAACATATAATATACCGGAATACGGATAACGGATACACTGTTTTTGAATTGATAGCCGAGGGGAAAATCGTAACTTGCGTTGGAGGATTTCAGACAATAGAGCAGGGAGAAACAATAGAGGCGGAAGGTGATTACACATCGCATCCGGTTTATGGTGAACAATTTAAAGTTGAACAGTATAGAATTGTAGAACCGGATGATGCTGTAAGTATGGAGCGTTATCTTGGCTCGGGAACTATAAAAGGCGTGGGTGAAGCGCTTGCGGCCAGAATCGTTAAGAAATTCGGGAATGATACTTTTCGTATTATTGAAGAAGAGCCGGAGAGGCTTGCGGAAGTAAAAGGGATAAGTGAGCGGAAAGCAAAAGAGATAGCGATACAGGTATATGAAAAAAGAGACGCAAGGGAAGCTATGACTTTTCTTCAAAAGTATGGTATTTCAGGTGTGTTGGCTATTCGTATTTATGAGGCTTACGGCATGAATCTCTACGGTATTATGAAGGAGAATCCTTATCAGCTTGCGGAAGATATTGACGGTATTGGTTTTAAGATTGCAGACGGTATTGCTGAAAGAATAGGTATTCATATTGATTCCGATTACCGTATTCGGAGTGGTCTGCTATATACATTGCTGCAGGCCGGCGCAGAAGGAAACTGCTACCTGCCGGAGGATATTCTGAAAAAAAAGGCCGGAGAACTTTTGGGGTTAGATGAATCATATATGGAACCCCAAATTCAGAACCTTGCGATGGATAAAAAAATAGTTATAAAAATACCGGGGAAGGATGAATCCGGCAGAAAAATATATGCCGCGTCTTACTATTATGCCGAACTTAACTGTGCACGAATGCTGCATGATTTGAACATATCCGTTCATGACGGAGATTATCTTTCATCCGAAGAACATAAAATTGAACAAAAAATAGAGGCTCTGGAAAAGGAACTTAATATAGAGTTGGATGAGCTTCAGAAAAAAGCGGTTTATGAGAGCGTCAAAAATGGCATCGTGATATTGTCCGGCGGGCCGGGCACAGGTAAAACGACCACTATTAATATGATTATCCGGTACTTTATGTCTGAGGAAATGGATATCTTTTTGGCTGCGCCAACCGGGCGAGCGGCTAAAAGAATGACAGAGACCACGGGATATGAGGCAAGAACTATACACAGATTGCTGGAACTGAATGGAGCAGTAACAGAAGGACACAATTTGGCGCGCTTTGAAAAGAATGAAGAGAACCCGCTTGAGGCAGATGTGATTATCATAGATGAGATGTCTATGGTGGATATTTTCCTTTTTCAATCGCTGCTAAGGGCTGTATCGATCGGAACGCGGCTTATAATGGTGGGTGATGCGAATCAGCTTCCTTCTGTCGGACCGGGACAGGTTTTGCAGGATTTGATGGAAAGTGAACATTTTCCGGTAGTGATTTTGGAGAAAATTTTCAGGCAGGCAAAAGAAAGCGACATAGTTTTAAATGCACATCGGATTAATGCAGGGCAGCATATTCCACTGGATAATAAAAGCAAGGATTTTTTCTTTTTGAAAAGAAATGATGTAAATGTCATTTATAAGCATATGATTCAGTTGATTCTGGAGAAACTTCCGCCCTATGTAGGAGCACAGCCTTACGATATTCAGGTATTAACGCCGATGCGCAAGGGAAAACTCGGTGTAGAGGTGTTAAATGGTATTTTGCAGAAATATTTGAATCCTCCGTCTGAGAAGAAGAAGGAATATTTGAGCGGCGATACATTGTATAGGGAAAAAGACAAGGTAATGCAGATAAAAAATAATTACCAGTTGGAATGGGAAGTCATAAGCAGTTATGGGATACCGATTGATAAAGGCATGGGCGTTTTCAATGGTGATATTGGCATGATTGTGGAAATTAATGAATATACTCACAGTGTAGTCGTGGAATATGATGAGCACAGGAGAGTGACCTATCAGTTTTTACAGTTAGACGAGATAGAGCTTGCATATGCAATTACCATACACAAATCTCAGGGAAGCGAGTATCCGGCGGTTGTCATGCCGCTGCTTTCCGGACCGAGGATGCTTTTTAACAGAAATTTGTTATATACAGGGGTTACAAGGGCCAGAAATTGTGTTACGATTTTGGGAAGCAGTGAAACATTACAGGAAATGATTGACAATATCAATCAGAACAGGCGCTATAGCGGGCTGTCTGATAGAATTAAGGAAATATTATAGGAGAGTAAATTTTACGAATGAAGGAAAATCCTTTCAAGTTCTTCTGTGGGATGCTTCTGGATTTGATTTATCCAAGAAGATGTCCTGTCTGTGACAAGGCGGTAAAGCCTTTCGGAAACCTCATCTGTGAGGAGTGTACGAAGAAAATTAAATACGTAAAAGCACCGTGCTGTAGTAAGTGCGGAAAAGAGCTGAATGATAAAAGGGCGATTTTCTGCCACGACTGTGCGTGCAAAGAGCATAGCTATGACAGGGGGATGGCGCTTTTTACATATCCAAGTATGGCTGAGTCTATCTATCGCTTTAAGTATCGTGGAAGACAGGAATATGCAGTATATTACGGGGAGAGGCTGGCGGCTGTTCTTGGCAGAAGGATAACGGAATTAAAGCCTGATGCGCTAGTGCCTGTTCCGATTCATGACTCCAAGAAAAGACAGAGGGGATACAATCAGGCGGAACTGATTGCGAGAGAGCTGGGCAGGCGATTAAATATACCGGTAGAGACAAATCTGATAAAAAGAGTGCGTAAAACGGTCCCTATGAAAGATTTATCTGCGGTAGAAAGGCAAAATAATTTGAAAAGGGCTTTTAAAATTTGCCGTAATGATGTAAAATTAAATACGATTATAATAGTTGATGATATTTATACAACAGGAAGTACAATTGATGCCATGGCATACGAGATGCGCAGGGCAGGAATTAAGCGTATTTATTTTGTTGCACTGGCAATAGGAAATGGAATATAAACAGGAGGTATTATTATGAACGTAAGAAATTGTAGGAAATGTGGGAAGATTTTTAATTATGTTTCAGGGCCGCCAATCTGCATGCAGTGTAGGGAAGCTCTGGAGGAAAAGTTTCAGGAAGTAAAGAAATACATTCAGGAACATAAGCATTCAACTATTCCGGAAGTGGCGGAAGCTTGTGATGTTTCAACGAATCAAATTCAGCAATGGCTGAGAGATGAGCGTTTGGAGATAGCAGAGGGCTCGGGTTTTGTTCTGTTTTGCGAAAACTGTGAGACGCCTATTCTTTCAGGACGTTTTTGCGATAAATGCAAGAACTCAATGGCGAATCAGTTAAGCAACAGTATCAAGAAGCCGGAAGCGCCAAAACCTGCACCTAAGAAGGATACCAAAGAGAATCCTAAAATGCGTTTCCTGAATTAGCTTTAGATTGGAGATTTTTCATGCTGAATGAAGAACGCGTAATTTTGATGACTAAGCTGGCGTCTTATGAAACCGGTGCAGGCAGGAAAAATGTAGCGATTGGTAATTACTTTCGCAGTGATTATATTGGATGGCAAGTGTTGAAATCCATTATAAGTGCAACTATTGCATTTGTAGTGGTTTTTGCCGTGTATATTTTTTATGATTTTGAAATATTTATGACAGATATCTACGGAATGGATTTGCTGGAATTCGGCAAGAATGTTTTGTATTTATATGCGGCCACAGTGGGCGGATATGCGGTTCTGTCATATATAGTTTTTTCATATCGCTACAGTAAGGCACGTAAGAGCATGCGGTTGTATTATATGAATTTGAAAAAATTATCTCATATGTATAGTAATTCTAAACTATAACATATTTGTGAGAGGATGAATAAATGACGACATTGCTTGTTGTAAAACAGTATATGAAATTATTTTACAGTAAATATGAGGTTTATATAACGCCTATACTGAAATTCCTATTGGCATTTATTTCCCTGATTTTAATAAATACCAATCTGGGATATCGGGCGGGTATCAATAAAATTTCTATTGTGCTGATTGTGGCTCTGATGTGCTCTTTTATGCCAATGAATTTTATTGTAATTATGGCGGCGTTATTTGTATTGCTGCATTTGTATGCTTTCAGTCTGGAATGTGCAGTTGTTATCGGAGTGGTATTTTTGCTGATGTTTCTGCTCTATTTTAGATTTTCACCTAAGGATACTGTGGCAGTCGTGCTGACTCCGGTTTGCTTTTTGCTTAAGATCCCATATGTGATTCCGCTTTCCATGGGGTTGGTTGGAACTCCTGCATCTGCTATGTCGGTAGCGTGTGGCGTGGTTTCATACTACATGATTCGTTATGTGGATGATAATGCATCCATTTTACTCGGGATGGCGGAGGAAGAAACGGTAGCGAAATTCAGAATTATTATAGATGGAATTTTAAACAGTAAAGAGATGGTTGTGACAATTGCGGCATTTGCGATTACAATTATATTAGTTTATTTTATCCGCAGGATGAGTATTGATTATGCATGGACGATTGCAATGGTAGCCGGTTCTCTCGTTAATATCATGGTGATTTTCATGGGTGATTTGATGTTTGATACAAATGTGTCCCTGCTTGGAGCAATATTTGGAACAATAATCTCATTAATTCTGACAGTAGTACTACAGTTTTTTGCTTTTCATGTGGACTACAGCAGAGCAGAAAAGGTTCAGTTTGAAGATGACGAATATTATTATTATGTAAAAGCAGTGCCTAAGGTAACTGTGACCAGACCTGAGAAAAGGGTAAAACAGATTTCACGGCAGGGAAGGGGTAGAAGTACCCGCTAAGTAAAAAAATAATTTTTGTGGGATTGACTATGCAGCAGATTAATACATTGATAAAAAACTATTTATCTAAATTGTATATGCCGAAATTACTCTGGACGGATGTTGCAGAGATTTTGATTATTGCTTTTATACTGTATTACATTCTGCTCTGGATTAAGAACACAAGAGCATGGGCGCTCTTAAAGGGCCTTTTTGTTATAGCGGTTTTTTTAATGATAGCGGTTTTCTTCAAAATGAATACGATTTTGTGGATTGTCACGAATTTGTTCAGTATTGCAGCGATTGCCCTTGTTGTCGTATTGCAGCCTGAGTTGCGGAAAGCCTTGGAAGAGCTGGGACGAAAAAATTTCTTTACGCCAATTTTGTCACTTAGTTCTTCTAAAACTGACGGAGGTCGGTTGTCGGATCGTACTATAAACGAGATTGTAAAAGCTTCTGTGGAAATGGGTAAAGTTAAGACAGGAGCCCTGATTGTAATTCAGAATGAGCAGTCGTTAAGCGAATATGAAAGAACCGGAATCGATGTTGACGGTATTGTATCCAGCCAGCTTTTAATTAATATTTTTGAGCATAATACGCCATTGCATGACGGCGCTGTTATAATAAGGGAAAACCGCATCACTGCAGCAACATGTTATCTTCCTTTATCCGACAATATGGGACTAAGCAAGGAACTTGGAACAAGGCATCGTGCAGGTGTTGGTATTTCAGAAGCTACAGATTCCATGACAGTTATTGTTTCCGAAGAGACAGGTAAAATCAGCGTTGCATATAATGGCAGCTTGCAGCGGGGCTTGGATGCCGAACGCCTGAAAGAAACTCTGCGCAGTATTCAAAACAGACCGACAGATGAGAAAAAACGGAAGTTGTGGAAAGGCAGGTTTAAGAATGAAGAATAAATTGACCAGAAACTGGGGACTTAAGCTAGGTTCTTTCATTTTTGCTGCTATTCTATGGCTTATTGTTACGAATATCAATGATCCTGTCGGAACATTCAGGGTATATAACGTGCCAGTTCAAATCCAGAACGCGGATTTGATTACAAACAACGGACAGATATATGAGGTATTGGATAATACCGATGTCATAGATGTAGTTACAATATCAGCGAAACGCTCCATAATTGATTTATTGGATGAAAACAATATAGTAGCGGTTGCAGATATGAACGATTTGACGAGCCTGAATACAATAACGATCAGACTTTCAACGAATAAGTACAATGACAAACTGGAAAGCATTACGGGGAATATAGACAGCGTAAAGCTTAATATTGAAAATAAGATGACTAAGACTCTGCCGCTCAGAACCAGTACGACAGGTACGGTAAAAGATGGATATATAAGAGGCGATATCACTACAGAGCAGAACTTAGTAGAGATAACCGGACCGGAATCAATTATATCGCAGATAAAGCGGGCTTCGGTAACTGTGAATGTTTCCGGATTTACAAGCAATATCGATACAGATGCGGTAGTACATCTGTATGATGAGAATGACAATGAAATTATATCAAGCAGCATTGTTAAAAACATTAATAAAGTGCGGGTTAATGTGGATATTCTTCAGACTAAAACAATACCCATTAATCTGAATATAACAGGAACTCCTGCCAGAGGATATCAGGCTACTGGTGAGGTGATTTCAACCAAAGACAGCGTAATAATTGCCGGAAAGGCAAAAGCAATTGAGAATATCAACTCTATTGATATTCCGGATACTGTGCTGGATATCTCAGGCGCTGTGGAAAGTCTTGATAAAACTATTAACTTGAATGATTATCTTCCGGACGGTGTGATACTGGCAGAGGAAGGCTTCCAGGGAAGAATTCAGGTGACTGTTACCGTCGAACAGGAGATTGAACTGCCTGTGATAATGCCTGTAAACAGAATACACATAATCAATGTACCGGAAGGCTATGAAGCCAAAATTACAGAAGAGTCAGACACTTATTCACTGACATTAGTCGGTCTGGCTCGGGATATAGAAGCTGTGGACACAAACGCTATTATAGCTGCAGTGGATGTAACGGCTTACATGGAAAGCAGAGGTATGGAAAATATAAGCGAAGGTGCTTATATGATGGAGTTGGTCTTTAATCTGGATGAAACAGTGCCATTAAAGGAACCTGTCAGAGTGGAAGTTAATGTGACAGAAGTGGAAGAAGAGTAGGATTGGATTAAAAAATTGCAGACTTGGAAAGGAGCAGTTTTACGATATGGGTAGATTGTTTGGTACAGATGGCGTCAGAGGAATTGCTAATGAGGAATTGACCCCGCAGCTTGCCATGCAGTTGGGGCAGGCGGGAGCCTATGTGCTTTCCAGAGAGAACAAGCATAAGCCTACTATAATGGTGGGGTGTGATACCAGAATTTCAGGAGATATGTTAGCTAATGCTTTGATGGCAGGAGCATGTTCTGTAGGCGCGAATGCAGTCTATGTAGGGATTGTCCCTACGCCGGCAGTTGCATATCTGACGAGAAAATATAAAGTGGATGCAGGTGTTGTAATATCAGCTTCCCATAATACAGTGGAATTTAACGGAATCAAATTTTTTGACGGAAGCGGTTATAAACTTCCTGACTCTCTGGAGGACGAGATAGAGGCGCTTATACGCAACGGACTGTCGGATATTAAGTTCCCTATCGGCGCAGGAGTAGGAAAGATTAAATACCGAACAGATGCAAGAGAAGAGTACATAAACCACGCGATGCAGTCGGTAAAAGTGGAACTGCAGGGAATGAAAATTGTTGTTGATTGTGCGGAAGGCGCTTCTTTCTATACCTCAGTGGAAACGCTGAAGGAACTCGGGGCAGAAGTGGTAGCCATACATAACAATCCGGATGGGACTAATATTAATGCTAACTGTGGCTCTACACATATGAATGAACTGCAGGCAAGAGTCGTGTATGAGAAGGCTGACTTAGGACTTGCTTTTGACGGTGATGCGGATAGACTGTTAGCAGTAGACGAGTCGGGGAAAGTGGTAGATGGCGACCAGATTATGGCAATAGTCGGTCTCTATATGAAAAATCACGGAAAACTTAAAAATGATACGATTGTTGCAACTGTTATGAGCAACCTTGGATTTTTCATTATGGGAGAAAAGAACAACATTCATATAGAACAGACTAAAGTAGGCGACAGATATGTGTTGGAAAGAATGCGTGAGATTGGCGCAAGTCTGGGTGGCGAGCAGTCGGGTCATGTTATTTTCTTAGATGAAAATACAACAGGTGACGGACTCTTAAGCGCACTGCATCTGCTACAGGTTATCGTAGATACAAAGAAGCCGTTGTCCGAGCTGTCAAAGGTTATGGAAGTTCTGCCACAGGCGCTTGTTAATGCAAAAGTCCCGAATCATAAAAAAGAAAAATATATGGATTATCCGGAGATTGCGGATGCTATAGAGGAGCTTAATAAAAAGTTCGCCGGAACAGGGCGTGTTTTAATCAGACCATCCGGAACAGAGCCGCTTGTCCGTGTTATGATTGAAGGTAAGGATAAAAATATGATAGAGGACGAAGCCAAAAAATTAGCGGAGCTAATACAAAACATTCTATTGTGATATTTCTAAAAAAATGATATAGTTATAAATATGAATTGGAGGTAATGAGGGTATGGTAAGTCAAAAGGTAGTCATAAAAAACCCAACAGGGCTGCATCTAAGGCCGGCAGGCATCCTATGCAAGGAAGCCATGAAATTTAAATCACTAATTACATTTTCTTTTAAGGAAAATACAGCGAATGCCAAAAGCGTGTTAAGCGTCTTGGGGGCATGCGTCAAGTGCGGCGATGAGATTGAATTTGTGTGTGAAGGCGAAGATGAAGCAGAAGCATTGAAAGCATTGGTCAGTGCTATAGAAAGTGGTCTTGGCGAATAACACTATCTGATAAGCCCGTTGTATAAACGGGCTTTTAAAATGGAGGAAATAAATTATGTTAAATTATCAAAGATATCAGAAAAATCCGGTTATAGATTATCCGGAAAGAGAATGGCCATGTAAGGAGATTGTGAAAGCACCAATTTGGTGCAGCGTAGATTTGCGCGACGGAAACCAGGCATTGATTGATCCGATGCTTGTGCATGAAAAGATAGAATTCTTTAATTATCTGATTAAACTGGGATTCAAAGAAATAGAAATCGGTTTTCCGGCGGCAAGTCAGATTGAATATGATTTCCTTCGTCAGTTGATAGACCGCAAGATGATACCTGATGATGTAATGGTGCAGGTGCTCACACAGTGCCGAGAAGAACTGATTGACAGAACCTTTGATTCAATTAAGGGATGTAAACAGGCGGTAGTCCATATTTACAACTCTACATCTACTTTGCAAAGAGATGTTGTGTTTGGCATGAACAGGGAACAGATTACGGGCATTGCAGTAGAAGGCACGAAGATGGTCAAAGAACGTGCTAAGGATTTTCCGGGTAAAATTGTTCTTGAATACTCGCCTGAAAGTTTTACCGGTACAGAGTTAGATTATGCATTGGAAATCTGTACGGCAGTGCAGGAGACATGGGGACCAACAAAAGAGTCACCGATGATTATAAATCTGCCTTCTACTGTGGAGATGAATACACCAAATGTTTATGCAGACCAGATTGAATGGATGAATAAACATTTCAAGAATCGGGAAAGCATCATTTTGAGTGTGCATCCGCATAATGACAGGGGAACAGGTGTTGCAAGCGCGGAACTGGCATTGCTTGCCGGAGCGGAGCGTGTTGAGGGAACTCTGTTTGGAAATGGTGAGAGAACCGGTAATGTAGATATTTTAAATATTGCATATAATATGTTTTCACAGGGAATCGACCCCAAACTTAGTATAGAACATATTAATGAAAGTATCGAAATTTATGAAAGATGTTGTAAACTTCCGATTCATCCGAGACACCCTTATGCAGGAAAAATGGTATTTACTGCATTTTCAGGGTCTCATCAGGATGCTATCAACAAGGGCGTTAAGGCGATGAAAGAGCGCAACAGCCAGATATGGCAGGTCCCTTATCTGCCTATAGATCCGGCGGATATCGGTAAAGAGTATGAGCCTATAGTCAGAATTAATTCACAATCCGGAAAAGGCGGCGTTGCATTCATTATGGATACTTATTTTGGATTCAAGCTTCCTAAGGGAATGCACAAGGAGTTTGCCAATGTCATTCAGGCGATTTCCGAAAAGCAGGGAGAGGTTTCGCCTGATCAGATTATGGACAGTTTCCGCAATGAATACCTGAATAAGAAGGAGCCGATTCATTTCCGTAAACTGCGCGTGGATGATTTGAGTGGAGAGACGAAGTCCGAATTTGATACTAGAGTCCTTGTCGAATATACGGATCATGATGTTCCGAAGCAGTTTGAGGCAGTGGGTAACGGACCGATTGATGCGGCCAAGAGAGGACTGAAGGAAGCTCTTTCAATCGATATAAAGATTTTGGATTATGAAGAGCATGCACTGCAGAGCGGCTCTAATTCCCAGGCAGCAGCATATATCCATCTGCTGGATGTGAATAGCGGAAGAGTTACTTACGGCGTCGGAGTAAGTTCTAATATTACAAGAGCATCAATAAGAGCGATTTTCTCGGCGGTCAATCGATTAGAACTGGGTTAGGAAAAGTGCGAAAAATAAATTTTCGCACATGCTTGCATGTGTTACGCAATATTTGTGCTTGAGGGCACAAATTCGCAGGTTGAGAAAGGAGCATGGTTATTCTATGACGAAGGAAATTGAACAATTAGATGAAATTATACGCGGAACGGATAATATTGTCTTTTTTGGAGGCGCCGGAGTATCTACCGAGAGCGGCATTCCGGATTTTCGGAGTGTAGACGGTCTTTATAATCAAAAATACGATTATCCTCCTGAGACGATTTTGAGTCATACTTTTTACCGCAGGCACACAGCAGAATTTTATCGATTTTATCGGGATAAGATGCTTTGCCTTGACGCAAAGCCCAATGCGGCGCATTTAAAGCTTGCCGAGTGGGAGAAAAAGGGTAAGCTGAAGGCCGTAGTAACACAGAATATTGATGGGCTTCACCAGGCGGCAGGAAGTAAAGTTGTATTAGAACTTCATGGTTCAGTGCTTCGTAACTATTGTGAAGACTGTGGTAAGTCATATGATGCGGAATATATACTGCATTCAGAAGGTGTGCCGAAATGTTCCTGCGGCGGAGGTATTAAACCTGATGTGGTTTTATATGAAGAAGGTCTGAACCAGAATACGTTGCAGCAGGCTGTTCATTATATCAGCAAAGCGGATGTTCTGATTATCGGAGGAACTTCTCTCGCAGTATATCCGGCAGCCGGGTTGATTGATTATTACAGTGGAAATAAGCTGATATTGATTAATAAGACTCCTACGCCGCGGGATAGCGTAGCAGATTTGGTGGTCCAGGGAAGTATTGGAGAAATTTTTTCACAGCTCTCATAGATTAGGATAAGGGGAATGACGGTGGATATTCAGGTAGGCGATGTGGTGAAACTGAAAAAGCAGCATCCCTGCGGCTCCAAGGAGTGGGAAGTGCTGCGTATCGGGGCGGATTTCCGCTTAAAATGTCAAGGCTGCAGTCATCAGATTATGATTGCAAGAAGACTTGTGGAAAAAAATATTAGGGAAATCAAAAAAAATAATTGAAAAAGTTTTCAAATTTAATTGAAAACTGTGGTAACTTATGTTATCATAATAATCCGTGGTATTGTTTTTTAACATACAGTCAAATATCCTTGCTCCCATAGGGGGCCAGAGACCAAAAGGAGGTAACAAGCATGAACAAATATGAATTAGCCGTTGTTGTTAATGCGAAAGTCGAAGATGACGAGAGAGCAGCAATAGTAGAAAAATGTAAAGCTCTTATCGAAAGATTCGGTGGACAAGTTACAAACGTTGATGACTGGGGTAAAAGAAGATTAGCATACGAAGTGCAGAAAATGAAGGATGCTTTCTATTACTTTATCCAGTTCGACGCTGAGAGCACTGTCCCGGCTGAAATTGAAAGCCGTGTTCGTATTATGGATAATGTGATCAGATACTTGTGCGTAAAACAAGACGAGAACTAGTAGAAAGAGGTACTTAATGAATAAAGTTATACTTATGGGGCGTTTGACCCGTGATCCTGAAGTGAGATATTCACAGAGTGAAAATGCAATGGCGATTGCCAGATACACGTTAGCAGTAGATCGTAGATTTAGCCGTAATGGAGATGAGAATACAGCGGATTTTATTAACTGTGTTGCCTTTGGCAAGGCAGGGGAGTTCGCAGAAAAATATTTCCACAAGGGCATCAAGGTTGCAGTGACAGGACGCATCCAGACTGGTAGTTATACCAATAAGGATGGGGTCAAGGTATATACCACAGAAGTAGTAGTTGAAGAACAGGAATTTGCTGAGAGCAAAAATAATAGTTCCGCAGGCGATGGGGGATTCGCCGGCGGCAGCAGCAGACCACAGCCGGCAGATGCCGGAGACGGTTTTATGAATATTCCGGACGGAATAGACGAGGAGCTGCCGTTTAACTAATCAAGAAGTTGATAGGAGGTAATTATATGGCTTATACTAAAATAGAAAAGCCTGATTTCGCTGCAAAAAGAAAAGGCGGAATACACAGAAGAAAGAAAGTTTGTGTATTTTGTGGAAAAGATAATGTAATTGACTACAAAGATGTCAATAAATTAAAAAGATATGTGTCTGAAAGAGGTAAAATTCTTCCCAGAAGAATTACAGGCAACTGTGCTAAGCATCAAAGAGCTCTGACAGTAGCAATCAAGCGTGCAAGACATGTAGCCTTGATGCCTTATGTTCAGGACTAAGCAGTGTTAAGCATAAGAAGCGATTAGACAGTAACAGTAAAGGCAGGGTATGGATACTCTGCCTTTAACTATTTTATATTAAAAGAAGTTTTTATGGGTGTAATGGAATTGAATGATGCAGAACGGCGGAGAGGAAGGATTGAGATTAAGCATATGGGAAATATTCTTGATGGGGAAAATGGTTTTACAAAAGAACATACCTTGATTTTAAAAGGAATTTTGATACTCATGCTGTTGATTCACCATTTATTTAATCCGGAACACATCGTTGAGTATTCGGTAGATACATTTATACAAGACCCGCTGCTGTTGGTTGCCATAGTAGCGTGGTGTAAGATTTGTGTTGCCGGATTTTGTTTTATCACGGCATATGGAGTGACGAAGAAGTTTATTAACATGCCGCAAAAAAAGCCCGGTAACTATGCCGAAATAGTTGCAGTGCGTTTGATTAAGCTGGAAATGTCGGTATGGCTGATATATATATTAGCGTTTTTTTATAAAAAAATAATTATGAACATGCAGCTTGGTTATGGAAATAATAATGTTCAAAGAGTAATCTATATATTTTTTGATATGACCGGGCTGGCAAATTATGCAGACACACCTACGATAAACGTCACATGGTGGTATCTGTCGTTATTTATTTTGCTTGTTTTCTCAATGCCGCTTATTTATTATGCCTATTCAAAGGGACGGTATTTGCTGCTTGGACCGGTATGCTTACTTCCGGCGGTAATATTTTTGAAAACAGAAAGTGTTTTGTATGCGGAACTGCTTCCGGTTGCTTTTCTGGGGACTGCATTTGCATATGAAAATTGGTTTGAAAAGCTGAGACAGTGGAATCGTTCATGGAGAAAGCTGATTTTGTTTGCGGCGATGCTCTTATGCGGCTGGTTTTCTTTTGAGGTAAATCAATATGTAAATTTCCGTTTAAGCTGGCTGTTGATTTTTTTCTTGCCAATACTCGTGCAGGAATATATAAGTCATGTGCCGGTATTAAGCCATATTTTAAAATTCATAGGAACACAGGCAACAAATATTTTCCTGATTCATACCTTCATTTATTACTATTTTTATACGGAAATTATATATTCTCTTAATGATTCGTGGAAAATATATATTGCTGTACTGGTATTAAGTTTAGCAGTGTCAATAATAATAGAGTGTCTGAAAAAATTGCTGCGATATAATCAGCTGATTGACTGGGTATGTAAAAAGGTAAGTGGAATAATCAGTGAAAATACCAAAGAAAAGTAAGTAGCCATAAATTGTAACAATATGTCGAATTTGGGCGAAAGACCACAATATATTGAGGTGGCGGATATTTCCAAAAAGTGTTATACTTATTTATAATTATTTAATCATAAAGATGGAACAGTGTGTGTATGCACCGACTTACAAGTTACTTTTACGGTAATAAGAGGTTATGATGAAAAATAGTGTAAAATTGAAAGGAAGATTGAAATCGTATTTACAGTCTTCTTTATACTTAGGATTTTTATTAATAGCGATAGACATTCTCATATTTTTCGTAGAATATCGTGCGGGACTGGTATTGACCTGTTTTATTATTTTTTATTTTGCTATTATTATTTCTTTAATGTTCTATAATAAACCCATCATTATTAACGAACTGATTAGTTTTGCAACGCAGTATGGTCAGATACAGAGGCGGTTGCTACGGGATTTAGACCTTCCGCATGCCCTGCTTGATGACAATGGTAAAATAATTTGGACAAACATTGCTTTTGAGGAGACCGTGCATAAAGAAAAAGGTTATCGTAAATCAATAACATCTCTTTTTCCGGTGATTACCAAAGAAAAGCTGCCGGGTGGAAATGTAGAAGATGAAATAGAGATCAGGATAGATTACGGAGAGCGTAATTATATTGCAAAACTCAAAAAGATTTCATTAAAGGAAATGGCAGAGAACAGCGATATTATTGAAGCAAAAGGATATGAAGGATATCTGATTGCATTATACCTGTTTGATGAAACTGCATTGAGAATTGCCTTGCAGGAAGTGGACGATCAGAGTCTTGCGGTTGGATTGATTTATCTGGATAATTATGAAGAAGCATTAGAAAGCGTTGAGGAAGTAAGACGGTCACTTCTGATTGCGCTTATTGATAGAAAAGTAAATAAATATATTGCATCTTTAGACGGTATTTGTAAGAAACTGGAGAAAGATAAGTATCTGGTCATAATGAGGAAAAAGGCGGTTGCTTTGCTTCAGGAGAACAAATTTGACATTCTGGAAGATGTCAAGACCGTAAATATCGGAAATGAGATGGCTGTTACCATAAGCGTCGGAGTCGGACTGAATGGACTTACCTACGCGCAGAATTATGAATTTGCCAGAAATGCCATTGATTTGGCGTTAGGACGCGGCGGCGATCAGGCAGTAATGAAAATGCCCGAGAACATAATGTACTTTGGAGGAAAGAGCCAGCAGGTAGAGAAGAGCACCCGTGTAAAAGCGAGGGTAAAAGCGCATGCACTTAAAGAAATTATCTCGGTTAAGGATGTAATCTATGTAATGGGGCACCATCTGGGAGATACGGACAGCTTTGGCGCGTCGGTCGGCATTTATCGTATCGCTAAGACTTTGGGCAAACAGGCACACATTGTTCTGGATGATGTTACGGCATCTATGCAGCCGATGGTTTCGATATTTAAGGATAATAACGATTATGAAGAAGATATGATTATCAGCAGTGCACAGGCATTGGAGATGATTGGAGGCAATGCGGTTCTGGTAGTTGTTGACGTTAATAAGCCAAGCCTCACGGAGTGCCCTGAACTGTTAAAACGGTGCAAAACAGTTGTAGTGCTCGACCATCATAGACAAGGTACGGAAATAATTGAAAATGCAACATTGTCATATACTGAAGCATATGCGTCTTCTACCTGTGAGATGGTTTCTGAAGTATTACAGTATACAAGCGATAATATGCGCCTTAAGTCAGAAGAGGCGGCATGCCTATATGCCGGCATCATGATTGATACTAATAACTTTATGACTAAAACAGGTGTCAGGACATTTGAAGCGGCAGCATTCCTTAGAAGGAACGGCGCAGACGTAACATGGATTCGTAAACTGTTCCGTGATGATGCTGCGGAATATAAAGCCAAGGCAGATGCGGTAAGCCAGGCAGAGATTTACAGACAGGCATATGCTATTTCCGTGTGTCATGGTGAACAGCTTCAGAGTCCTACGGTTGTGGGCGCGCAGGCGGCAAATGAATTACTTAATATCAAAGGAGTAAAAGCGAGCTTTGTTCTGACACAATACAATGGTCAGATATACATTTCGGCGCGATCTATTGATGAAGTTAATGTACAGATAATTATGGAGCGTATGGGAGGCGGAGGCCACCTGACTATGGCAGGATGTCAGTTAAAGGACAGCAGTATAGAAGGCGGAATTATTGTGATTAAGAATACGCTTGATGTTATGATAGAAGAAGGAGAACTTGATTAAGTATAAGAAAGGTGTGGGAATTAAAATGAAAGTCATATTGATACAGGATGTTAAATCCTTAGGTAAAAAAGGTGAGGTTGTAAACGTAAGTGACGGCTATGCACGGAATTTTATACTGCCTAAGGGATTGGGATTAGAAGCGGATGCAAAGAACTTAAACGATTTGAAACTGCAGAAAGCAAATGAGGCAAAGAAAGCACAGCAGTTACTTGAAGCAGCTCAGGAACTGGCTAAAGTGTTAGAGACGAAAGAAGTCGTTCTTAAGATGAAATCCGGTAAAGACGGCAAAGCTTTCGGTGCCGTTTCCTCTAAGGAAATTGCTTCGGCGGCGAAACAGCAATGTGATTTGGAGTTGGATAAAAAGAAGATACAGCTGCCTGAGTCAATCAAAGCATTAGGCGTTTATGAAGTGAGTGTGAAACTTCATCCGCAGGTAACAGGGAAGTTAAAAGTAAAAGTTATCGAAGAAAATGCTGCAGACTAAAGAAATGATATAATACATAGGTGAATGCTAAAGGATGGGATAAAAAAATGCCACAGCCGATTGAAGAGGCTTTGTTAAAAAGAATATTGCCGCATAGTATCGAAGCGGAGCAGTCGGTTATCGGCTCTATGATTATGGATAGGGAAGCGATTGTGGTGGCTTCCGAAATTATTACGGGCGATGACTTTTATAGCAAGCAGTACGGAATAGTTTTTGAAGCTATGATAGAGCTTAATGACGAAGGTAAGCCGGTGGATCTTGTGACTTTGCAGGACAGGCTTAAAGAAAAGGATGTGCCGCCCGAAGTCAGCAGTCTGGAATTCGTCAGGGAACTTATTACCACAGTGCCGACGTCTGCTAATATAAAATATTACGCAAATATAGTAGCTGAAAAATCAGTGCTCCGTAAGCTGATTAAACTGAACGAAGAGATTGCCAATACCTGTTATGTGGGTAAGGAAAGTCTGGAAGTAATTCTGGAGGATACGGAGAAAAGGGTATTTGATTTAGTACAGCGCAGAAATACCGGAGAATTTGTGCCAATCAGAGAGGTTGTCATGAATGCGATGGACAGAATTGAGAGGGCTTCACATAATAAAGGAAATGTGACAGGTATCGCAACCGGATTCATTGATTTGGATTACAGAACCGCAGGTATGCAGCCTTCAGATTTGATTCTTATAGCGGCAAGACCATCTATGGGTAAGACTGCTTTTGTCCTGAATATTGCAGAATACATAGCTTTTAAGCAGCACCAGACGGTAGCTATATTCAGTCTGGAAATGTCTAAGGAGCAGCTTGTAAACCGCCTTTTTTCCATGGAGTCTAAAGTGGATTCACAGCATCTTAGGACAGGTAATCTGACGGATGATGAGTGGGAGAAGCTGATTGAGAGTGCGGGAGTTATCGGAAAATCCAATCTGATTATCGACGACACACCGGGAATCAGTATTTCGGAGCTGCGTTCTAAATGCCGTAAATATAAGCTGGAACATAATCTTGAAATGATTATTATCGACTATCTGCAGCTGATGTCAGGAAGCGGACGCTCTACAGACTCGAGACAGCAGGAGATTTCGGATATATCGCGTTCGTTGAAGGCTCTGGCGAGAGAACTTAATATACCGGTCGTTGCATTATCGCAGCTGAGCCGTGCTGTAGAACAGAGACCTGACCACAGACCGATGCTTTCCGATTTGCGAGAATCTGGTGCTATTGAGCAGGATGCGGACGTAGTCATGTTTTTATATCGTGATGATTATTACAATAAAGATACCGAGAAAAAAAATATAGCGGAAGTTATAATTGCCAAGCAGAGAAACGGTCCGATTGGAACCATAGAGCTGGTATGGCTGCCGGATTTCACGAAGTTTGGAAATTTACAAAAATAAATATTTTTTCATACAAAAGAGACAAGCCTGAGCATGGTTGTCTCTTTTTACATTATGTGGCAGATTTTGTCGAAAAATGCAAAACTGAAAGGGGAATGGAAATGGAAACAAAACAGGAGATGTTGCTGATTTCAGAGGCGGCAAAACAGGTACAAGTGGAGACGCATGTACTTCGTTATTGGGAGGAAGAATTGCAGCTCCCGATTAAAAGGAATGAAATGGGGCATCGTTATTATACGATGGAAGATGTAAGCAGATTCAGGAAAATTAAGATGCTCAAGGAACAGGGATTACAGCTGAAGGCGATTAAATCGGTATTGAAAAGCGAAGAGCCGGAATCTGCTGATGAGGACAAGGCAATGGATTTTATGCTTGGCAAAAGACAGAAATTCATAGTTTCATTATCTGAGGAGGCGGAAAAAGAAGAAAAGGCAAAAAGACTGCAATATCTGTTGCAACAGATTATGGTAGAGACTGTCAAGAAGGCTAATGAAGAAATGTGTACTGAAATAAAAGAGAGTATATTGAAAGAATTGGATTATCAGTTCCGCGCCAGAGATGAGCGTGAAGAAGAACGCTGGAAACAGGAAGAGGAACATTTCCGTAAGATAGATGAAATGCTTCGTGAAAGGCAGAAGGTCAAAGAAAAGGCACCTAGAAGCAAGCGGGAGAAGAAGAGTGGGAAGAAGGGGTGGATTGGGGGATGATTCAAAACGACCGTTGTACAATATAGGCAATGTGACGCAGGCTTGCTTGCGTTATATAGTATATTATGATATTATCTATATTGTACAACTGGGATAAACATTATAGGAGTTGAACTATTCGATGATATTTGAAAAATTAAAACAGGATAATGCAGAGGAATATATTAATTATTTAAAAATTGCAATGAGTGAAGAGCCGGACAATATGGTTGCTGAGAAAGTTGATGAAATAGGAATAAAAAGCAGGATTTCAGATCCTTTTTATAATAGAACCATCTCTATTCTTGCAAAAGAAAACGGTATCGTGGTGGGACGGATAGAATATCATTTTTATGGATGTGTGCAGGATGGACATAAGATGGCGTATGTAGACTGGGTTTATGTTTTAAAAGCATACAGGC
The DNA here is from genome assembly GCA_029062885.1 of Lachnospiraceae bacterium. Taxonomy (GTDB): domain Bacteria; phylum Bacillota; class Clostridia; order Lachnospirales; family Lachnospiraceae; genus UBA3282. Next base: position 3,284 of record JAIDPH010000347.1, on the reverse strand, counting down.
ATAAAGGAATCGCGCAGCTGCTTTTTAAGGAATTTGAAAGAGAATGCATACAAAATGACATTGACCAGTATTATCTAATCCGTGCAACTAATGAAGAGGCAAACCGATTTTATGGTAATTTCGATGGCGCACAGTTGAGTGAAACTCCACTTTTAAGAAAAGATATAAAAATATAGATGCTTTGCCGTGATTGTATTTATGGAGGAAATTTTCCGTATTATGATGAATTGTGGAAATAGTTGTAAATTCTATCAATAATCATCTAATCGAAACATATCTTCCGGAACATATTTAATCAAACTAACTATATCATATTTAGTTTTTACGTTTTCTGGTAAGTTAGGATAAAATGTACGAGTAGCATATTCAAGGGCAGAATTCCCCCATAGATTTTCAGTTGATAATAAATAGCAATAACAGTCCTCGTCATAATGAATATGCCATGCTAATTCCTTTATCAACTGCAAGCCTATTACAATTTCCCTTGAAATTTGTTCATAATGCAATATAGTATCGTATTCAGAATCTAAAATCAACCGAGCTAATTCAGGCGATGGAGAATCTAAGGATATTTGCATAGCCGTATTTAAAAATTTTTTCCAAGGCTCAGCAAGATTATTTTCCAATGGTAAATTTTCTACTCCTGAGGCTTGCAAATGGAGAATAGTCCTCATAAAGTAACATATAATTTGGTCTAAATTATCACTATCATATCCAATGCTGCGAATGCTCATCTTTTTACCCCCTACAAATAAACTCTTCGTTTTCAGTATAACTTTAACAAGTGGATTTATCAATTAAAATATGAATGTCAAAGACTTTTGACAGACAAAAATATGTCCATCCTATAAAATGGTATTGAAAAGGAGGAGGTGCGAAATGGATATAGGAATGAAAATAAAGAAATATAGGGAAAGCCAAAATATTTCACAAGATGAACTGGCATTAAGAATATTTGTTTCAAGGCAGACTATTTCAAACTGGGAAACAAATAAAAGCTGTCCGGACATAAAAAGTCTGACTATGCTTAGCAACATATTTAATGTATCTTTAGACGATTTCATAAAAGGAGATTTGGAAGAAATGAAAAAAATAATTGAAGAAAAGGATTTAAAAGGTTTTAACATTTTAGGCTGGGTATTTACAATTGAGCTCTTTCTAATGGTCATAAGCGCATATCCGTTATTTAAATTTGCAGGTATTATCGGAATCGGTATTTGGGCGTTATTTGCAATTGTTACTATATGCACTGCATTTACTATTGAAAGAATAAAGAAACATTATGATATTCAAACCTATAAGGAAATTGTTGCATTCGTTGAAAATAAGCCGTTAACCTACGAAGAGTCGCAGCAAGAGTATGGAAAAAGAATATATCAAAAAATTTTATCGGCACTTCTGGCAGGCGTGATAGCATTTATTATTTGTCTGGCTGTAGGATTTATCATTAACAAATTATAGTAACTTATCTTTCGGATTTAACAGACCATTCCCCGGTATCAAGATTTTTTACTGCCTCAACGCTTCCGCTTCCGGATAAATAAATACAATAATTTGTGCCATCTTCTGCAACTAAATTTATTACTTTCTCACCATCTTCTTCAACCACTTCAGCACTTTGTATCTGCCCTGCACTAATCGTATTCAGCGTACTCAATATAAAACGCATATTTCTGTCATTTTCCTCAATACCAACCGCCTCAGCTATTATAGTTCTGTTATTTGCGTCCACTTCATCAGAACCTGACTCATCTGAAACTTCATTTGCAACATCATTTTGACCTGAATCTGATATATTATTCGTATTTTTATTACTACATGCACTCATACTGCAAAGTATACTTAGTGCAAGCACAATAACCCATTTTTTCATTTTTACCTCCAAACATAATACCATTATAACTTCGTAAGTATTTTTCAATCCTAATAATCTTACCATTCAATACATTGCAAGAACCGTCCTTCTCCGGATTTATATGGTGGGGCAGCAGTCAAACCTCGTTTTACAAGTTCTTCATTGATGCTCCCAAAAAGAATATGATATAGCTCATTTGCAATCTCGCCGGAGGGGACGCCGTGTTTTGTAGCAGTTATTTCCAGGTTCGCCTGTGCCTCCCGCAGTATATGTACTGCTTCATCGTAAAGATTTTTTTCTATCAGTGACGCCAGACGCTTAATAATTGGCTCATCAGTCTGACAGAATACAGGGACGCAGATCCTTCCGTTTTTAGCATATCCGAATAGCTCAAGAATGGCGAGACATTCTGATTGACATCCATTGCCTTGCAGAAGAGAACGAGTGGCATCGAGGAGGACTTGGCGTTCTTTTCCTTTAGGCAGTTTATTCAGCAATTCATCTGCCTGTTTGAAGTGTTCCGGAAGATGTCCCTCTTCCCGCAGTCGAAAACAGCGATAAAGGTCAAAACGATTTCCGTCCGCATCGCCGAAGGATTCTAGAGCTATCTCCCCGTCTGTCAGACGGTTATAGGAGCAAAGTAAACCATCGGAGAACTGCTTTAATTCAGGGCAGTCTTCATAAATAATAGAAAGGTAATCCAGTCCTGAGGGATGTATTCGGGAGACGGCGACAGTATCTCTCTGCTCCAGCCAGTCAAAGAAAAAACCATCAAAAATCATACCGCAAAGGATGTGGTATAAATTTCTTTGTGGGTCAAAGCCGTTGTTAATTTCGCTGACAATATCCAATAGCTTATCACGGAGCTCCCACAGTCTATCAGCTAACGGAGACGCAGCTATAGCGGAAAAGGATTTCAGGGCAGGTACGTCTTCTGCCAAAAAGATAGGAGTATCGTAAGCAATCTGTCCATCCATTTCGCGGAAAACTCCTGCGGTAATCAGTTGATTTACTGCCGCTGTACCAAATTCGTCCCACAACCGTGTAGCGGGACAGGTCTGTGGAGAAAAATCGGCAACCCTGGATAAGATAGCATCCGCTCGTGCGTTTATGATTCGACGGGGATTACCGGGATTTTCTGACTCCAAATCTGCATCAAAGTTCTCAAACAAAAAATAAGAAAAATTTTTCATAAAGTGCCTCTTAAAAACAAAAGCATCCAACTAATTAGGTTGGATGCTCTTTTATCTTTTTTGAGTTGTTTATGCCTGAGCAATAGAACCGGTCGGGCAAGCTCCTGCACAAGAACCGCAATCGATACATTTGTCAGCATCGATTTCAAACTTACCGTCTCCCATACTGATTGCACCTACAGGGCACTGTGCTTCACAAGCGCCGCATGCTACACAAGCATCACTAATTGCATATG